>CAUVMH010000075.1:0-5599 GCA_963552835.1 uncultured Streptococcus sp.
CTGTAAGAGTATGACCTGCTTTCGTTACAGTCACTGTCACCTCTGCCTTCATTGGATCATAAGTCATTCCTGCTTCTGAACCAGCGACTTCTTCTACTGTATACTTATGAACACCTACTTCCTTGTTCTTGTAAGTAAGTGCATCGAAGGCTACTTTACCTGAAGCATCATTGGTCTTCGTTTGTAGAACCGTACCATTCTTATCTTTCAAGACGAAGCTGAACTCGCCAGCTTTTAGAGTGCGTCCTGCCAAGACTTTACTAAAGTCAAATTGCGCTGTGACTGGGGCTACTGCATAGTTGTTAAATTCGCTATCAGCTGGCATTGTTACAGCAGCGTTCAACAGACCTGTTTGAGCGTCTTTTGTGACATTTACAGTCACAGTAGCGTTCATTGAATCGTAATCGATATTGGTATCTGTTCCAGCTACTTCGCGAACTGTATAAGTATGAGTTCCTTCTGTTGCATAGGAGATCGCGTCAAATTGGATCGTTCCGTCAGCTTTATTCTTCTTCGTTTGGATTACATGGCCATTTTCAAGCAATTCAAAGGTGAAGGCATCCGCTTCAAGCGTTTTTCCTTCCAATTTCTTAGTGAAACTGAATTGTGCGCTTGTCGCTGCTGGAGTGAAGGTGTTGTTGAACTCTGTATCTGTTGGAAGGGCTTTGGTTGCTGTAAGAGTATGACCTGCTTTCGTTACAGTCACTGTCACCTCTGCCTTCATTGGGTCATAAGTTACCCCAGTAAGTGAACCTTGAACCTCACGTACGATGTACTTATGCGTTCCTTCTTGACCATTCTTGAAGGTAAGAGCATCAAATTTCACAAGTCCATTGGCATCATTTGTCTTCGTTTGAAGAACTTTTCCGTTTGGATCTGTTGAAGTATCGCTTGGGTCTACCAACTCAAAGCTAAATTCACCAGCTTTCAACTGACGACCTGCAAGAGCTTTAGTGAAGTCAAATTGCGCAGTGACAGGAGTAACGACATGGTTATTGAATGTCTTGTCATCCGCACCAGTTGCTTCACCACCTGTTGCAGTCATCTCTGTTTTGGCAGTTAACAGACCTGAATCCTCATCTTTTGTTACAGTCACCTTAACTGCGACAGTCATTTCATCGTAGTCTACATCAGGTTTGTTCCCCTTCACTTCTTTAACAGTGTAGTTGTAGACACCAACTTTATCGAATGACAATTCGCTGAAGGTAATTTTCCCATCATCCTTGTTAGTCACAGTTTGATTCACATTGTTATCACCAGCCAATGTGAAGCTAAAGTCACCAGCTTTCAATGTTCCATTTGAAAGTTCTTTATTAAATTCCAGATTTACCTTAACAGGAGATGATTTGAAGGTATTGTTGAACTCAGTATCTGTTGGCATAGTTGTTTGAGCTACGTAGGAATCTCCGTTAGCATTTACCGTGATTGTTACGTTAGCTTTCATTGGATCATAAGTCATACCAGTTTCTGAACCAGTGACCTCCTCAACTGTATAATGATAGGTTCCTGCAGAGTTAAACAAGAGTGGATCAAAAGTAATATTCCCAAAACTATCATTTGTTTGAGTATCAACAACCTTACCCGTACTATCAATCAAATTAAAAGTGAACTCACCACGTTTTAAATTTCTTCCATCCAAACGTTTAGTAAATGATAAATCAACCCTTGCTGGTTTTTTTGCTTTTGTAGCCGAACCAGACCCCCCTGCCTGAAAGGCAAAAGATGCTTGATAACTATACTCTTCTCCATTGTTATAGGTGATTTTAATATCATTTCCGTGTTTTTGTTGCAATTCTGCAAGTGTCGGGTGCGCTGAAACATTCTTCAATCTAGTCATATAACGAACGTAGATCATTTCATTCAGTTGTGCTATCTTGAATGAAAAACCAGACGAACTTGTTTTGATATTTTCTAATAATTGAATTGCATTTCCTTTAGATACCCACGGTGAAATTGACTGAACTTTTTCGGCTCTGAGAGCTTTTCCATTCCACAAATCCACATGATCGGAAGGAATATCATCAGCATGCCCTGCTCGCCATGCAGCTTTTCTTTGGTCATCAAACTCCTTTAATACTGGATCACCATCTTGAACCAATTCTTGATCATCTGGAAGACTATCAATCAATTGGTAGTTGTTTAAAACCTGTGGAGCTACTAGACTTCCTGCATTTACACGGATGGTCCATCTGATTAATTCAGGATGTCCTGTTACTGCTTCCCCGTATTTTTCAACCTTTGATTTTGATGCTGGTGTTGGAGCATTTTCAGGACCTACTGTTACTGTAATCTTGGTTCCACTGAAATTGAGTTCTATTGGAACATTTGGCTTTACAGACGCTTTCCAACCTGTACTAATGTTTAACGTATATTTTTTATCGATATTATTTTTCTCAAAGTAATCTGTAAAAGTAGTGACTACTTTGTTATTGATTGAATCCAAGAAAGCATTCCCAATAACTTGACCATCTGGTCCCGTCACATCATAGTGCAAACTTGTAGGGATTCTCACAGCATCTGGGATATCAACTACCAGTTTATCATTGCGTTTGATGGTTAAACTATCAGGCATATTCATGCGAATGACAGTTTCTACTGGCGTAAACAATCCGTTACCATTTGGAAAATTCACTTCAACATCTGGATTTTGTACAGTAATTGTATCACCTGTTTTTACATAGGTTGTTGCACCACCTGATGAAGGCAGTTCTCTTTTAGAACGTCTTGATCTAGTTGTAGGTTGCGCCTCAGTTTTTTTCTCGCTAGCTGCAGATGAAGAGGCTTCGGCACTGGCTTTTGAAGTTGGAGAAGCTGACTCAACTGGTGCAACACTAGTGCTAGCTGGTGTTGCAACTTCATTTGATTGTTTTTCAGTCTTTTCCCCTTTAACCACATGTGCAGGGGCTTCGTCACTAGCTTGTGAAGTTGGAGAGGTCGACTCAGCTGTTGTAGTACTAGTTCTAGCCGGTGCTACAACTTCATTTGATTGTCTTTCAGTCTTTTCCTCTTTAATCACATTTGCAGAGTTTTCGGCACTAGCTTGTGACGTTGGAGAGGCTGATTCACTCGGCGTAACACTAGTGTTAGCTTGCGTTACAGCTTCATTTGCTTCAAGACCAGATTTCTTGTGTCTCTCGCCTTGATTCTCTTGTGTGACAACTGAAGTTTGTGACTCTGTATTATTCTTCACTTCATCCGCATAAACGTTTCCTTCCACAAATACCAGTGTTGACAACAACACGGAAGCAACACCGATAGTGTACTTGCGAATAGAAAAACGTTCTTTAGATTCGGAAAACATTCTTTTCATTCGTTATCTCCTATATTACTATTATCATACTCTTGAGTATTTTATCATAACATTTTGTAGAAGACAAATTTTTATAATTCTCTTTAATTATTCTCAATAAGTAGAAAAATTTCTGAATGTATTTCAGAGATAACTCATATGAATTTCGATAGCTATTTCAGTTACTTTTTAAGTTTAAGGTGCATACTGCATCCGCTGTCCTACATTTATTTTATTTTAAAATATTTATACTTCTTTTTTATAGCTAATACATCAACATTCGCAATTATTTTTAATAGAACACCTTCAAAATTTGAATCTCTGGGCGGAAAAAATCTTAATTTTAAGATACCTTATACTCGATAAACGACACAAAAAAACGAATAAGATAGAATTCTAATTATCAGAAAGACTGACTTTGTTCGTTTTTTATATTCAAGGTTAAACTTTTACTCCAACCTCTGGAGCTTATAGTGGATGACTATGATTTATAACTAACAATCTCCTAGATACTTTTCTTCACTCAAAAATGTAGTGAGTAAAATCACTGTAGGGAATTATAGATCCTCTTTTGTTGTAGTTTGAATATACAATATAAGTGCACAATAAAAACTCATAAGATTTTCTAGTAAAATAGAATTGAACAAACTAGTTACGAAAGGAAATCTTATGAGCTACCATCATTTTACCATAGATGAGCGTGAAAGTATTCTCATTTACCGTATGCAAGGCCTAAATTTTTCTCAAATTGCTAAGTTGCTTCATCGTCATCCGTCTAGTATTAGTTGCGAGTGGAAACGACATACAAAATCAGGAAGTTATTCTCCCAATCAAGCACAGGAATCTTACCATATTGCTAAATCACACTGTGGGTGGAAACGGATGCTTGAAATAGATCACAATTTAAGCAATACCGTCAAGCATCTATTTCTCGATTATCAATGGTCTCCTGAAGAAATAGAAGGCCGGTTGCGATTAGAGTACGGGAAAGCTGTTATTAGTTATCAAACAATCTATAGAGCCATCTATCGCGGTCACTTTGACGACAAGCTTTCACATGGTGCTCGTGGTGTCATTCGCAAGCTCCGTCATCGTGGGAAAACACGTCATACAAAAGGTCATGTCGAAAACAGAGGAAAAATTTCTATTTCTCATACCATTCACGAAAGACCAGAAGACGCTAATAACCTCATCAAGGTCATCAAGCGCAATGCTTTCGGTTTTCGGAACTTTGAAAACTTCAAAAAACGGATTTTCATCGCTCTCAACATCAAAAAAGAAAGGACGAAATTCGTCCTTTCTCGATCTTAGCTGACTTCAACCCACTACAGTTGACAAAGAGCCCTTATTTTCTAAATTTCCACTGGCTATAAATTCCGAAACCGATAATCCAGATAGCTGAACCAATTGCTCCCATAAAAGTAGATTCTTGTAAAAAGAGGGTTACAAAGACAAAGATAAAGAAGAGCATGGTTAAAGGATTTAGAAAACGGTAATGGGGCATGAGGTAGCCATCCGCCATGAAGTCTTGTGACTTGCGGTATTTGAGATGAGCCACCATGATCAAGATATAAATCGCGATGTAAACACCTGATGAAGATGCCGTGATCAAAGCAAAGGCATCTGAAACACCTGGCAATACATTGATAAAGGCAGCCAGAGCAATTAAGATTGCTGAAGCAATAATAGCATTTTGTGGAACATTATGGCGAGAGAGAGTATCTGCCTTGATTGCTTTTAAGAAGCGATTGGGTGAATCATGGGCAATCTGGTAGAGGTGTCGTCCTGTTGAATAGAGGGTTGAATTAAGAGCCGATGCGGCCGACGTCAAAACGACGAAGTTAATCAGAGCTGCCGCCCACTTGATACCTGCTAGCTCAAAAACCGTTACAAATGGTGAATCTGAAGAAGCAAGTTCTCTCCAGGGAATAATAGACATGATGGCTAATAGAGCTCCACCATAGAAGAAGACAATTCGGAGAGGAATTTCTTTAACTGCTTTTGGCAAAACCTGACGAGGATTCTTCGTTTCAGAGGTTGTCACTCCGATAAATTCAATCATCAGATAGGCAAAAAATACCATTTGAAAGGCCATGACAAAGTTCATGACTCCATTTGGGAAAAGAGAGAATTGATTGCTGATATTTGCCAGACTTGCGGCACCATATGGTGTTTCAAATCCTGTCAAGACCATAAAGACTCCTGTTGCAATCATAGCTAAAATAGCCACAATCTTAACCATAGCAAACCAAAATTCGACTTCTCCAAAGAGCTTAACCGCAATCAGATTGACCAAGGCCAAAATCGTTA
>CAUVMH010000076.1:0-5497 GCA_963552835.1 uncultured Streptococcus sp.
CTGTGATATTTTCCGCAGCATGGTCTGTTCCAATGACCGCTCCGCTATGGGCACCAGCAAGAGCATATTGAGCAATCATACGGCTACGCGCCTTGATATTTCCCTTGTTAAAGTCTGAAACAGGACTTCCTGTCGCTTCAACTGCTGCTGTCATGGCATCAGCTGATTCCTTGATATTTACAACTAGACTGACATCTGGCTGGATGAAAGCAAGAGCTTTTTGAGCATCTGCTTCATCAGCTTGCACTCCGTATGGCAGGCGGACAGCGATAAATTGGTAGCTGTCATCTCCTGTCTCTGCCCGCATTTCTTCCATAGCTAATTGCGCCAAGCGCCCTGCTAAAGTTGAGTCTTGACCTCCAGAAATTCCCAACACAAAGCTTTTAAGAAAGGGATGTTTTTTTAAGTATTTCTTTAAAAAATTGACAGAGCGACGGATTTCTTCCTGAGCGTCAATCACTGGTTTGACACCTAGTTCTTGGATAATGGTCTCTTGCAAACTCATTCTTCTTCTCCTTCACCAAGGGCTTCTTTGCGCATCTTGTCAATCAAGTCCATTTTGTCCTGCCAAATATCACGCGCCAAGTCTACCGGGTAATGTTGCGGATTGAGAACCCGTTTATACTCATCCCAAAGCTTGTCAAATTCCTTACGGGCATAATCTTGAATCTCAGTCAAACTAGGCAGGTTGTAAACTAATGTTCCTGCTTTGAAAATATCCACCAAGAGAGGAACGGCGTCAAAATTACGAACGGTTTTTTTGATATAGGTATAGGTCGGATGGAACATCTTGATTTCAGTCATGTCACTCACATCCACACCATCATAAGTAATGTAGTCACCTTCTGACTTGCCTTTTTCACGACTGGTAATGCGCCATACCTGCTTCTTACCTGGCGTAGACACTTTTTCAGCATTATTAGACAGTTTGATAGTATTGCGCATCTGGCCATTCTCATCTTCGATCGCAACAATCTTATAAACTGCACCAAGAGCAGGCTGATCATAGGCCGTAATCAGCTTGGTACCCACCCCCCAAACGTCAATCTTAGCGTGTTGCATCTTGAGGTTGAGAATAGTATTTTCATCAAGATCATTGGAAGCATAAATCTTAGCCTCTGTGAATCCAGCCTCGTCTAGTTGCTGACGGACTTTCTTAGAAATGTAGGCAATATCCCCAGAGTCAATCCGCACACCCATAAAGTTAATCTGATCACCCAGTTCACGCGCCACCTGAATAGCAGCTGGCACACCGATGCGAAGTGTATCATAAGTATCTACTAAAAAGACACAATCACGATGGGTCGCCGCATAGGCCTTGAAGGCTTCATAGTCGTTTCCATAAACCTGTACCAAGGCATGGGCATGAGTCCCCAAGACAGGAATATCAAAGAGTTTACCCGCACGCACGTTGCTGGTTCCATTGGCGCCACCAATCACGGCTGCGCGTGTTCCCCAGATAGCCGCATCCATTTCTTGCGCACGACGTGTCCCGAACTCCATCAAAGGTTCATCTTCGATAACCGAACGAATACGTGCTGCCTTAGTCGCTATCAAGGTTTGAAAGTTAACGATGTTTAAGAGAGCCGTTTCGACTAATTGACATTGGGCCAGAGGACCTTCCACCTGCACAATCGGCTCATTAGCAAAAACCAAGTCCCCTTCCTGGGCAGAACGAACCGTCAACTCCAACTTGAGATTGCGGAGGTAATCTAAGAACGCCCCATGATAGCCAAGCGATTCCAAGTAGGCAATATCGCTATCAGAAAAGCGCAAGTCTTTAAGATAATGTACAATTCTTTCCAAACCAGCAAAAACCGCATAACCGTTGTTAAACGGTTGCTGGCGGAAGTAAACCTCAAAAACCGCCTTTTTATTGTGAATTCCTTGGTCAAAGTAAACCTGCATCATATTGATCTGGTACAAGTCCGTGTGCAATGTCAAACTATCATCTGGATACATCTGTTTTCCTTCTTCCTACTTTACAAAGGTATGAACGTATTCTACCACTTTCACACCATCCGATAAATTAGTACTATTATAACACATTTTTCCGAGATTGATAAAAAGCTAACAAGCTATTCTCCATTCTCCAGTTCATCCATATCTTGCTCAAACTTTTTTTGAGCCCATTCGCCATAACTCTTAAGACCGAGATTGCCGATAAAAACCCAAGGAAGGTAAATCAGATAAGTAATGGCCCAAGCAGACAAATATTTAACGTTCAGAGGATTGTGCTGATAAATTTCGATATTGAATTGATAATTCTGCAACATCAAGAGAGTCGTAATAGCGAGATTTACCAGCAAACACCCTACAATCGTAAAATGAAAACGACTATAGTAGGTCACTCCAAGTTGTCGTGCACGATTGAAAAAGAAGAAAATGCCTAAAAGAAGGGTAACTAGAAGAATATTAGGATTAAAAAGAGCAGGTGCTAATACTGCCACCAAATAACTTAGCAGAATGAGCCCGATAAACACATGAAAAGACTCTGTCCCAGCTTTGTTAATCAGTTGTTCTTCCCTTTCGTCTAGTAATTGATAATAAAAAAATCTATTTTTCATCTTCTTCCTCCCAAACTTGCTGATTTCTGCGATTCAAGTATAGGATAACTCTATCCATAGAATAACTCCCAACGAGATAGATGATAACTGCTAGAACCACTTTTAGGGAGTACTTCCAAGTCAATAGACTGACCAGTTCCTCGCGATTGCCTACGATATCAATCAATAAAACCACTATAGAAAATCCCAAAGCAGATAAAATTCTTTCTTTTCCAGTATTCTCAACAATATCCCGAATGTCAATTCCAACATACATGCGGCGAATAATGGCATACAAACCGACTCCAATCAATAAAAGTAATTCTGGTAAATAGGACAAAAGCGTTAAATTGAAAATATAAACTTTGGCAAAAATTTCCAGTGCCAAAAATAGGCACATTCCCAAGAGAATTTCTCCTGAAATCTTTCCATCCAATTTTTCCGTACGTTCATCTTTGATCACAAGTTTTTTTCTATTTTTCATCTTCTTCCTCCCAAAATAATTGATCTAAAGTTTTGCCTAAGCATCTGCAAATGGACTGGCAAAGTGAAAGACTCGGATTGTATTTTCCAGCTTCAATCAAGCCTATAGTCTGCCTAGTAACACCCACAGCTTCTGCCAAATCCCCTTGTGTCAAGTCAAGCTCCACCCGAGCTAATTTTAATTTTAAATTTTTAGCCACAAGCGTCCTCCTTCACATTTTTAAAAAGTTGCGCTTCTTTTAAAAACATTATACCATATATCTAACTTAATGCAATATATAAATGTCATTTTGTAAGATTTTATTAACAAAAAAACTCTCTACCACAAAAAGATAGAGAGTGTTGTGTTTAAATATAGGATTTCAAAATATCGACGACATCACTTCTTTTCTTGACCTGATAGGCCTTGATGCCCAATTTCTCAGCGGCGATTGTATTGTCCTCAATATCGTCTAGAAAGACACAATTTACGGGATCTAGCTGATATTTGTCGAGAATCTCCTTAAACATTGCCAAATCCGGCTTTATAGCTTTTATGTCACAGGATAGGACAAAGCCATCTAAAAGTTCTTTTAAGGGAGATAGTTGGTCTTCTAGCAAGTCATAAAATACTTTTGAGGTATTGGACAAGACAAAGATGCGATGCCCCTTTTTCTTTAGTTCTGACAAGACAGGAAAGACTTCCCTATAAATATCAATGTAGCTAGACCAATTCCAGATAACTTCTTCAACCTTCTTTTGATAGACCCTTCCAATCATCGACACAACTTTGAGCACCAACTCTTCTCTCGTCATGGTCCCAAGATCTAATCTTAACCAGAGCCCCGACTGAAAAATAGCTTTATCTAAAACCAAATATTCTTCCTTCGTATCCGAAACGCCTTGTAAAATCTTATCCTTGTTCCATTCTAACAAGACGTTACCCATATCTAGTATGATATCCATTAGCCCACCTCCATAGTGATGTGAAAAATCCCTCTTTGATTTATACTTTCATATTCAGCTTACAAATCCTTTTGGTAATAAAATCTTTTTCCTGTATAGGGATAGTTTTGCAAGGCAAAGACTTCCTTGTAGCCATGGCTTTTATAAAAATCTGGCGCTTGAAACTGGTAAGTATTGACGAAAGCAAAACGACAGTTTCGATTCTTAGCTTCACTTTCAGCTTGCTGTAATAGTTTTGAACCGATTCCCTGTCCTCGTAATTCCTCTTTCACAAACAAATACTCGATTTCTAGCCAATTTCCGAAAGTCTCTGCTACTAAGCCTGCCAGGAGATTGCCCTTTTCATCTTCAACATAAAGGTTCAGTGGCTCGCTTTCAGCCTCTTCTCTTTTGGAACGATTATAATCACGAATCAAATTTCCTATTTCTTGCGCTTTATGCGAGTCCTTATTTTCCAATCTAACGTGCATCCAAACCTCCTTTGAACTGTTTACAGCTTGATTATAATCTTATTTCAATAGACTGTCAAACTAGAAAAAAACTCACCAAGCTGAGTTGATGAGTTCATGATTTATTTAATAAATATATTAGCACTTTTAGAATATCTTTGATTTAGATATTATAAGCCAAATCTTGATTCATTTTAGAAAACGAAATATTATACTTCATCTTCCTTTTTGCGTTTTGCAATCAAACCTAGACCTACCAGACCAAGTGCAGCACCAAGAGTGACAACTTCAGATTTAGATTGTTCACCAGTGTTAGGCAACTCACGACCCTTAGATTTTTCTGATGTTGATGGTGTCGGTGGTGTTGATGGTGTCGGTGGTGTCGGTGGTGTCGGTGGTGTCACCTTGTTGTTAAACTCGGTATCGGCTGGCAACTGAGTAGTTACAGTCAACACTCTACCATCCTTCTTCACTTTAATACCAACAGTAGCAATCATGCGATCGTACTCAATACCAGCTTCCGTACCTTTCACTTCTTCTACATGGTAGATATAAATTCCTTCCTCGCCACGTTTGAATGTAAGAGCTGAAAATTGAATCTTACCAGTTACATCGTTGGTTACAGTTTCAATCACATTTCCTTTTTCGTCCTTCAGAACAAAACTAAACTCACCAGCCTTCAATTTACGACCTTCAAGCTTCTTAGTAAAATTGAACTGCACTGTGACTGGGGCTACCGCATAGTTGTTAAATTCGCTATCAGCTGGCATAACAACATTGGCTGTCAAGACACCTGTTGTCGCGTTCTTAGTGACGTTAACAGTCACTTCTGCGTTCATGGAATCATAGTCAATGTCTGTATCTGTTCCGGCTACTTCACGAACGGTATAGGTATGAGTTCCTTCTGCTGCGTAGGAGATCGCATCAAATTGAATGTTTCCATGAACGTCATTCTTCTTCGTTTGAATCACACGGCCATTTTCAAGCAATTCAAAGGTGAAGGCATCGGCTTCAAGGGCTTTTCCTTCCAATTTCTTAGTGAAACTGAATTGTGCGCTTGTCGCTGCTGGAGTG
>CAUVMH010000077.1:0-5439 GCA_963552835.1 uncultured Streptococcus sp.
ATAGTTGGTTGAAGCTCTAGCTTGAAGTCCATCCATTCATTTGGTTGGATTTCTTCGATTGTCAAGAGATCATCTCGGTTTTGAAGATTGAGGTAGCCTTTAGTGATGACACGTTGAGCACTTGGATTGAATGGCAGTTCACAGAGATTTTCTAACATGTGGTAACGACCATTATCAATTGTTCGGACTGATTGAACTGCTGGATAGGGTTGAAGGTACTTCTGTTGTCCTAGTTGGAGGAGTTGAGCAGATAATAAGCCCTTGTTTGTACTTGATTTGACACGAAGTTTCAGCTCCACTCGCCCATTTAAGTGAATGTCTTGACTTACTGGAAGGTCAATGGTGATCTGATTAGCTTTTCCTTGGTAAAGTTCAGTGTTGAAGGTCTGGTAAGTCTTTCCATAACGTTCAAAATCTTTTTGATCATACTGGTTTTGAATCACTTTTTCTTCAGTTCCAAGAGAGAAGGTATGCAGTTCGTCCTGTTTGCCAAAGTTATCAAGTCTCTGCCATGTTTGCGGTGCGGTATTGTCCTGCCAGATGACAGTAGGAAGTTGATAGTCTGAGTCAAGTCCTAACAATTTCTTACTCAACAAGGCATTCATGGACTCGCGGAAGTCAATTGACTGCCAGTTGTTCATATAGACATGGGCACCATGATGGAAAAAGAGGTGCTTCTTGATATGAGTTGGAAGGGCATGAAACATCTGGTAAACATGAAGAGGTTTGACATTCCAATCCTGAGAACCATGCGTAAAGACGACCTCAGCTTGAACCTTGTGAGCATTGAGTAGATAGTTGCGGTCATGCCAAAACTGATTGTAGTCACCAGTCTTGCGATCGAGTTTCTCTTTAACCTTTTCTAAGTCTGCTTGATGAGCTTCATTGGCACGAATATAGTCACCGGCTTGGAGGTTGCGAGAGTAGGTCAATTCAGCAAGTGAGTCAAAATCCTCACCTGGATAGCCACCTGGGCTAGTCACCAAACCATTTTCTCGATAGTAGTTGTACCAAGAGGAAATACCTGCTTCAGCGATAATGACCTCTAAGCCATCAACACCAGTGGTGGCGAGACCATTGGACATGGTGCCTAGATAGGAAATTCCTGTTGTTGCAACTTTGCCGTTTGACCAATCAGCCTTGACTTGACGTTTGCGTGTGTGGTCTGTGAAAGCACGGCAACGACCATTAAGCCAGTCAATCACGTTTTTATATGCTTCAATTTGCTGGTAGTCCCCATTGGTCATGAGACCTTGAGAATCTTTAGTTCCAACACCCGATACATAGAGATTGGCAAATCCTCGTGGGAGGAAGTAGTCGTTGAGAGTGTATGAGCTATTGATATGAGCTAACTTTTCTTTAGCTTCAGAGACGAGTTCAGCTTGGCCGATAGGCTCGACTAAATTCAGCTTGGGCTCCTCAAGCTGAATGGTGTGGGCAGGTTTGACCTCAAACTCCCCTTCCATTTTGTAGAGAGCTTTATCGCTAGCTTTGACGTTGGTCCCTTGGTGATAAGGGCTGGCAGTCATAACTGAAGGAATTTGTCCATCATAACACGGGCGAATAATGCTGACCTTGACTAAGTCAGGGAGACCGTCTTTATCGGTATCCACACGGCTCTCGACATACACGACTTCACGAATGACATCATGAGTAGAGAAGGTTGCCAAGCTCTTACCGTTAAAGTAGTGGTAGTGATTGTCTTCTAAAATGAGTCCATCACTAACAAGCTGATCGATGAGCGTATTTCCTTTTTTCGTTCGCGTATTGAGTAACTGATAAAGATTTTCGATGAGATCTCCATAAACAATAGGAAATCCAGTTTCTTTACGGAATTGTTCGGCGTCCTCAAAGTCAACAAGATAGTTAAACCCTAAAAGTTGAAAAACTACCGTGTAGAAAACATCAGCAGTTAAATTACGCTCTGATTGGAAAAAAGTTAATAGATCTGTTTCGTTATCCGTGGCCAAAGTGGATAAGGCATAATCCGTGTTAGAATAAGTGAAAAAACTCCAACGGATGAAGTCTTCAAATTGCTTTTTTAAGGGCAGTTGAGGTGACAATTCCAGACCAAGACTTGCTAGTTCATCTAATTGTTGAGAACTAGTGGTCGGAAGATAGCTAAATTGATTAAAACGCATGGTTCTCTCCTTTGAAAACAGACTGAATTTATTATATCAAAAAATAAGGAAAAATGGAATAAATAAACTTTAATGCAAGAAATTTCGTGAAGCGGAATACCTATTTAGTAAGTTATTATAAAATGATGAATAAATACTATAATAAAAAGCCCTTTCTTAGAATTTTTTATATGTGAAATTGCATATAGAGTCCAGCTTTATTATACTTTACTTAGTATAAAAATGTCTAAAATGACATTCAAATCCATCTTATAATATTAAAAATTAAAGGGAAGAAAGACGGAGAGGGTGTAAATGCTGATGTTAAAAAGAAAGCATACTAGTTGCTTCAATATCCAACTTAAAATGGTATAATAGTAGTAAAACGAAAGCAAGGAGGAGAAGAAATGATTGCGCAGCTCGACACCAAGACTGTTTACAGTTTTATGGAAAGTGTGGTTTCGATTGAAAAATACGTTCAAACGGCTAAAGAGTATGGCTATTCTCACCTTGCTATTATGGATGTGGATAATCTCTATGGAGCCTATCATTTTCTAGAAGTTACTCGAAAATATGGAATCCAACCTTTAATTGGTCTTGAAATGACCTTGATCAAAGATGAGGAGAATATTTCTTTCCGTTTTCTAGCCCTATCCACTAAAGGATATCAAGAGTTGATGAAGTTATCCACTTTAAAAATGACTGGACGGAAAAATTGGTCTGACTTCACCTCCCACCTCGAAGATGTAGCCATTATTGTTCCCTATTTTGAGGGAATCGAACAGCTAGATTTGGGGCATGATTATTTTATCGGTGTCAGTCCAGATACTCCTCAAGAAGTCTTTACTAGATCCATTCTTCCACTGTATCAAGTCAACTCTTTTGAAAAAGAAGATATTCAAGTTTTACAAATCTTGTCAGCAGTCAAGGATAATGTCAGCCTAAGAGAAGTGGATCTGCATTCACAACAAGGAATCTTTCTACCTGCCTCAGACTTGGAAGCACGTGTTATGAATCGCTTCCCTCAGGCGCTTGCCAATCTCCAAGGTCTGATAGAGAATGTAAACTATCAAATCGACCCAAGTTTAAAACTTCCTCGCTTTAATCCTGAAAGACCAGCAGTAGAAGAACTTCGAGAGAGGGCTGAGCAAGGCTTGAGTGACAAGGGGCTAACCTCAGCTATCTATCGTGACCGACTGAATGAGGAATTAGCTGTGATTCATGATATGGGCTTTGACGACTATTTCCTTGTAGTTTGGGATTTGCTCCGTTTTGGACGTTCCCAAGGCTACTATATGGGGATGGGGCGTGGTTCTGCGGTTGGTAGTCTGGTAGCTTACTCACTGGATATTACAGGAATTGACCCGGTTGAAAAGAACCTGATTTTCGAACGCTTTTTAAATCGTGAGCGCTACACCATGCCCGATATCGATATCGACATCCCTGACCTTTATAGACCAGAGTTCATTCGCTATGTTCGTGATCGCTATGGCAGCCAACATGTGGCACAGATTGTCACTTATTCGACCTTTGGAGCAAAACAGGCAATTCGTGATGTTTTTAAACGCTATGGCGTTCCAGAGTACGAATTAACAAATATTACGAAAAAAATCAGTTTCCGAGATACGCTAACGACAGCCTATGAAAAGAATTTACAGTTTAGGCAGGTCATCAATAGCAAAATGGAATATCAAAAAGCTTTTGAGATTGCTCGAAAGATAGAAGGTTATCCTCGTCAGACCTCTATTCATGCTGCAGGAGTCGTTATGAGTGACCAGGACCTGACGGACTATATTCCACTTAAATACGGTGAGGATATGCTCATCACCCAATATGATGCACATGCAGTTGAAGCTAATGGCCTTTTAAAAATGGATTTCCTAGGTCTGCGTAACTTAACTTTTGTTCAAAAAATGCAGGAATTACTAGCAGAGTCAGAAGGTGTTCATCTGAAAATCGAAGAGATTGACTTGGAAGACAAGGCAACTCTGGCCCTCTTTGCTACTGGAAATACCAAGGGGATTTTCCAATTTGAACAACCTGGTGCCATTCGATTGTTGAAACGAGTTCAGCCGCAAGTCTTTGAGGAGGTAGTTGCAACGACCTCGCTCAACAGACCAGGTGCTAGTGATTATATCGATAATTTTGTGGCTCGTAAGCATGGCAAAGAAAAGGTGACGGTGCTAGATCCTGCCTTGGAGGATATCCTGTCATCAACCTACGGTATTATGCTCTATCAAGAGCAGGTCATGCAGGTAGCTCAGCGTTTTGGAGGTTTCAGTCTTGGTAAAGCTGATATTCTCAGACGAGCCATGGGTAAGAAAAATGCTAAAGAGATGCATTTAATGAAGGAAGATTTTATCACAGGAGCTATGAAACTTGGGCATACAGAAGAAAAAGCCAACCAAGTTTTTGCAGTGATGGAAAAGTTTGCGGGCTACGGATTTAACAGATCCCACGCCTATGCCTACTCAGCGCTGGCTTTCCAGCTAGCTTATTTCAAGACGCACTATCCTGCTATTTTCTTTCAAGTCATGTTGAATTATTCAAGCAGTGATTACATTGTGGATGCATTGCAGATGGGCTTTGAAGTAGCCCCGTTAGCAATCAATAGCATTCCCTATCACGATAAAATTGCTCAGAAGAAAATATATCTTGGTCTAAAAGCCATTAAGGGCATGCCAAGAGATTTTTCTTACTGGATCATCGAAAATCGTCCTTTTTCAAGTGTGGAAGATTTCGTCACGCGTCTCCCCAAGAATTACAAGAAACTTTCGCTTTTGACACCTTTGGTTGAACTAGGGCTTTTTGATGAATTTGACAAGAATCGCCAGAAAATCTTAGTAAACCTACCAAACTTATTTGTCTTTGTTGAGGAGTTGGGAGGTCTCTTTGCGGATACAACCTATAGTTGGACTGAGGCTGATGATTTTACAGAGGCGGAGAAATTTTATAAGGAGCAGGAATTGATTGGGGTAGGTATCAGTGCCCATCCTCTCCAAACTCTTGCCAAACAAGCCCTATATCCGACGACCCCGATCGCTAATCTAACCGAGGGGGCTCAAGCCACTCTTCTAGTTGAAGTGCAAAAACTAAAGGTGATTCGAACCAAGAAGGGCGAGAGCATGGCCTTTCTACAGGTTCATGATAGTAAGTCTCGGATGGATGTAACTGTATTTTCAGACCAATATAGAAAATTCGCTTCCATTTTATCCGAAGGAAAATTTTACTATATCAATGGAAGGGTTCAATCCCGAGATGGTCGTCTGCAAATGATTGCACAAGATTTGAAAGAAGCAGTGGCGGAACGATTCTGGAT
>CAUVMH010000078.1:0-5391 GCA_963552835.1 uncultured Streptococcus sp.
ACTTCACTACAGACTGCTTAGCAACTAGAGTACGATCGATATCTACTCCATCCTCGTTTTTAATTTCTTTATTAATCTGAGGTTGCGCCAACAAGCTATTATAATGGAAGTGTACTGTCGGCACCGCTGGAGGAGTCGGCAGCTGTTTAGGAGTTGGTGCTAGCGGCGGAGTTGGCAATGGATCATAGTTTGGCTCTTCTGGTTTTGATGGCTCCGGTTGATCTGGAGTCTTAACCGGTGGAGTTGGCTCATTTTCGTAGCTTGGCTCTACTGGAGCTGGTTCCAATGGTTTTTCTGTCTCATAGTTTGGCGCTTCCGGTTTTGATGGCTCCGGTTGATCTGGGGTCTTAACTGGCGGAGTTGGCTCATTCTCATAGCTTGGCGCTACTGGAGCTGGTTCCAATGGTTTTTCTGCCTCATAGTTTGGCGCTTCCGGTTTTGATGGCTTCGGTTGATCTGGAGTCTTAACTGGTGGAGTTGGCTCATTCTCATAGCTTGGTGCTACTGGGGCTGGCTCCAATGGTTTTTCCACATCATAAGTAGGAGCTTGTGGTTCAGTTGGCGTTACTGGTGGAGTTGGTTTTTCCTTAGTAATTTTCGGAACGTTAACTGCACGAATTTTACCATTAAGTGAGTACCAAATGTTTGGTCTTTTACCAGTTTCTACTGCCATAACTGGATCAGAAGGAACTACTTGTGTCGCAGAAATGGCACCAACAGTAACATGATTTGTAGGACCAGACATACTAATGGCTCCTGCACCGTACCAAGAGTTTGGTGCATCTGATGAATCCCAACCTGAACCAGGTTGACTATTTTTATACATGGTCCAACGAGATCCACCTTGGCCTTGTTTAAAGTTCAAGGTTTCTGTAGCATAAATTTTTCCGTCTTTTTCTCCAACAGAAGACCCAGAAATTTTAACAAAAGTACCACTGTAATCTTTAGCCATCTCTATAGAATTATTTTCTCTATTTAGAGATGCTACTGAAAGAAGGGCATTGTCAAAATTAATTGGCTTGTCATTTTCATCATAGAAGGTGAATTCATTTTTAATGAAAATTGACGTATCTTTTTCTAACTGACCCGTAAATGCTGAAGCAAAGACTCCTAGAGTAGGGTCACTAAAGATTCCCAACCAAACTTTCCCACTAGGATTTTTAAATTGAGAAGAAGGATCTACAGTATATTTGTAAACAATCTTAGAAATCTTTTTACCATTGTAGTAGGAATTTTGAAGGTTGGTATAAGTCGCTGTTACGCTTTGTCCACGCTCTAGAAGAACAGAGCCCCATTTAACTTCAGTTTTATTCCCTACATTGGTGGTCCAGTCAGATTTGTCGTTGATGTTACCATACAATTCCACCGAAGAAGTGGTAGCACCATTTTCCAAATTCTTGACATTTAGATTGTCTAACTGAAGATTCTTTTTACCATATTGGTCTGTATCTTTCTTGAAGGCTTCATCAACTGCTGTTGCTGTAAGAAGTTTTCCTTCTGTTTTAAGATCAAGTTGAGCATTCGGTTCTAAATCATAAACCAAACTCTGAGCAGATGGTTTAGACAAGTATCCATCTTGATCTTTATTCTTTTCAAGCTCTACAAGTGCTGCTTTAATTTTGGCCTGCTCATCTTCATAAGCCTTCAACTTAGCCGGATACTCAGCCAAATCTTTCTTATATTTGGCAATGTCTGCTTCATATTTAGCTAATTTTGCTTCATAGTCAGTTTTAGCCGTGGCATTACGTTGCTTGATTGCTTCATTCTCAGCTTCAATCGAAGCATTTTTTACTTTATTGTCTTCAACTGCCTTTTCATAGGTTGCTTTTGCATCAGCATTTGCTTTTTGAACGCGAGCTAGTTCTGTCTGATAAGCTGCTAGCTTAGTTTGGTAGCCTTTTTCGTTAGCTTCATTTACTTGTTTGACTGCTGCCAAGTCTTTTTCGTATTGTGCTTTTTTAATCTCATAAGTTGTCTTGGCTGATTCATTTCGTTGTTTAATCGCTTCATTTTCAGCTTGGATAGCATTGTTCTTAGCAGTATTTTCTTCAACAGCCTTTTCATAGGCTGCTTTTGCATCAGCATTTGCTTTCTGAACACGAGCCAATTCTGTCTGATAAGCTACTAATTTAGCTTGATAATCAGCATCATTATCTTCTTTAGCTTTCTTAATAGCTGCAAGATCCGCTTCATACTGCTTCATCGCTGCTTCATAATTCGCTTTTGCAGTTTCATTACGCTGTTTAATGGCTTTATTCTCAGCTTTAAGCGCTTCGTTTTTCGCAGTATTTTCTTTTACCGCCTTATCATAGGCTTCTTTAGCTTCAGCATTAGCCTTTTGTACTCGAGCTAATTCTGTCTGATAAGCTGAAAGTTTATTTTGATAATCCTCTTGACTATCTTTGTTTGCTTTTTTGACAGTCGCTAAATCTTTTTGATATTGCGCTAGCTTAGCCTCAAATTCTGCTTTAGCTGTTGCATTGGCAGTATTGATTTTTTCGACTTCTTCTTGGTGACTTTTTAGATCTTTTTGATACTTGTCATCCGCTGCTTTGTTTTCAGCATTGATTTTATCTGTTTCAGCCTGATGAGCTGCGACTTCCTTTTTATATGCTTCAGTTGTTGTCTTTATTTCTTCAGCCTGTTTAGCATAGTCGCTTTTAATCTCATCTTGTTTTTGAGCATTCTCTGTAGCAGTTGTGGCTGTTCCTTTGTCTTTTGTTTCATCTTGAACTACCTTAACTCCTGCGGATTTTGCATCAGCAACTGCTTTATCCAAATCAGCTGATGATACTTCTACTGGCAAAGCTGAGTCTTTAGTACCAGCCTTAGCTTGGCTTTCTTTGGCAACTTGGCTCATTTCACCCTGTGCTTCAGCTAGATTTGTAGCTGGGTTCCCGGTACTTGTAACTTCAACCGCACTTGTGCTTGTTGTCTCTTTTACTTCATCAGCAAAAACTGCCTGATCTGCAAAAGCAATCAAAGCAGTCCCTAAAACAGCACCACACAAAGTTTTTGCAACCTTGCTTTTACGAAATCCATAGACTTCTTTTCTATTTTTCATTGTAATCTCTTTCTGTATCTCATTTTTGTCGTTTACTATCCATAGTATCACTTTAAAACCCAAGATGCAAATATTTAATCCTTTTCTTTTCATATATGCAATAATATACATTTAAAAAGGTACAAAAAAAGAAGATGGCGAAACCATCTTCTTAATTATACTCTTATTTTTCTGTGAGTGCAGCCAATCCTGGTAATACTTTACCTTCAAGGAGTTCCATTGATGCTCCACCACCAGTAGAGATCCATGAGAACTTGTCTGCACGTCCAAGGTTGATCGCTGCGGCAGCTGAGTCACCACCACCGATGATTGATTTCACACCTGGTTGTTTCACGATAGCATCCATGACACCGATTGTACCAGCTTGGAAGTCTGGGTTTTCAAACACACCCATAGGTCCGTTCCATACAACTGTTTTGGCACCGGTCAAAGCTTCGTCAAATTTAGCGATAGATTTTGGACCGATGTCCAAACCAAGGAAGCCTGGATCAACTGCTTCACCTTCAGTGTCTTTCACTTCAGTGTAGTCTGCAAATGCGTTTGCTTCTTTTGAGTCAACTGGCAAGATCAACTTGCCGTTTGCTTTTTCAAGAAGAGCTTTCGCAACATCCAATTTGTCTTCTTCTACAAGTGAGTTACCGATTTCGATACCTTGTGCTTTGTAGAATGTGTAAGTCATCCCACCACCGATAAGAACTTTATCAGCTTTTTCAAGCAAGTTTTCGATAACACCGATCTTGTCTGAAACTTTTGAACCACCAAGGATAGCCACGAATGGACGTTCTGGAGCTTCAACAGCTTCTTGGATGTAGGCAATTTCGTTTTCAAGAAGGAATCCAGCAACTGCTTTTTCAACGTTTGCTGAGATACCAACGTTAGATGCGTGTGCACGGTGAGCTGTACCGAATGCATCGTTTACGAAGATACCATCTCCAAGTGATGCCCAGTATTTACCAAGTTCAGGATCGTTTTTAGATTCTTTCTTGCCGTCAACATCTTCAAAACGAGTGTTTTCAACCAAGAGAACTTGTCCATCTTCAAGAGCGTTAACAGCTGCTTCCAATTCAGCACCACGTGTAACACCTGGGATAAATTTAACTTCTTGTCCCAATTTAGCAGCCAAGTCAGCAGCTACAGGAGCAAGTGATTTACCTTCTTTGTCTGCTTCTTCTTTTACACGTCCAAGGTGAGAGAAGAGGATTGCACGTCCACCTTGTTCAAGGATGTACTTGATAGTTGGAAGAGCTGCAGTGATACGGTTGTCATTGGTAATCACGCCATCTTTAACAGGTACGTTGAAGTCAACACGAACGAGAACTTTTTTCCCTTTCAAGTCAACGTCTTTAACAGTCAATTTTGCCATTAGATATGACTCCTTCTTTTTTTATACGTGTTAATTATATCACAAAATCAACAAAAGAGATAGAAAAACCCTAAACTTTTCTTGTTCTTTCTTATAATTAAAACTAGCATTTTTTAAAATCAAATCTAGAAAAACCTTATCAAATAAGTAATCAATGCGAGATAAAATAATCAAAACAAGGTTTGGCTGCAGTCAAACCTTGTTTTTAGTTTTTATGAGGAAATCCAAGAATTCTAAATCGATTAGTCTTCTTTCTTCTTTCTAGCAAGCAAGCCATAACCACTCATTGCTCCGAGAAGTCCCAGAGCTACTAGACTGGCATCTGTTTCTACACCAGTATTTGGAAGTTGATTTGTTGCCTTTTCTGCTTTGACTGGTGTTTCCACCATTGAATTGTCTGTACTTAGTACTAGCTGTTCAACTTTTTCCTTGGTACCAATTTCAACAATTTCTGGGATAGCTTCCTTAAGAACTTCAGTTGAAAGAAGAGTGCGTTTGCCTTGGGCATCCACCTCTACCAAATGACGAACCTGACCTTCCACACCTGCTTGAACTAGCTGGCGCTGTCCTTTGAGAAGAGCTGCATTTGGTCGCTCTTGACGATTGAAGGCCACTGTGTCCTCTTCAATTTCTAGTTTCGGAATTTCTAAAACTAGGTCTTTTACTCCCTCAGCCGGTTGGTTACTTGACAGAACTTTTGTACCAACTTCGGTAATTTCTGGGATAGCTTCCTTAAGAACTTCAGTTGAACGAAGGGTGCGATTGCCTTGGGCATCTACTTCAACTAGACGACGAACTTGGCCTTCCGCTCCTGCTTGAACTAGCTGGCGTTGTCCTTTGAGAAGCTCGGCGTTTGGTCGCTCCTGACGTTCAAAGGCTGTTGTTTCAGTTTCAATAACTAGTTCAGGGAGAGCTTCAACCGTTGGAGCCACTTCATTTGGATCCATGCTTCCAACATGATGGC
>CAUVMH010000079.1:0-5383 GCA_963552835.1 uncultured Streptococcus sp.
TTTTCTACATGATGAGTATCAACGTATTCCTTTTCTATGATAGTTGTTTCGTGAATAGTATGAGTATCTATAGCTGTAAAGTGCTTGAATATCGCAAAGCTGAAACTAAGCCCTAAAAGTACCCACAAGGCAATCACAACCTTTTTATGAGGATTGACCTTATAGTAGACACGAGGTTTCTTTTCCTTTGGTATCTGTTTTTCTTTATTCTGATTTTTTCTAAATTTCATCATTAAATCTTCCTTTCTCATTGTTTGATTCGTCCTGCTCCCACTAAATGCTGTTGCCAGTAGGGGCTTGTTAAGTCGGCATAACCGATTGGGTCGCCTGCATGAAACATACGGTTATTGCCAAGGTATATCCCAACATGAGTAATATAAGAGCCAGCGTTATAGGTAGAATGAAAGAAAACCAAATCGCCAGCTTGTGCTTCCGATAGTGGGATATGCTGGGTCACATCATATTGCTGTTGTGCGGTTCGTGGTAAGTTAATTCCAGCTTTTCCATACGTCCATTGTGTCAGTCCGCTACAATCAAAAGAAGTAGTCGGGGAAGCTCCACCGTAAACGTATCGCCAGCCCTCATATTTCAGTGCTTCGTCCATGATGGCTTGTACCGTATCATCATCAAACTCTGTTGTGACAAGATACTGCGTTACCAGTTGCACATAAAACATATTGCCATAGTTGTATCGCCAGCCCCCATTGATAGGTATGGCTATGGGATTGGGGTAAGACACTTTTTCGCCACCTGAATACTCTTTTGAGAAACTTTGAGCCAGTTCAAAGGTATATTTATTTCCACGATTAGCCACATACCCTAAGAAACCACCACCATAATTGTAGGACTGGATAACCGATTCTAAATCTACACTGAGCCTTTCGCTACTGGCTAATAATTCACTGAAATACTTCACACCTTGCTTAATGGATTCTTCTGTACTCAATGAATTAGGTGGAAGACCGAGGGATTCCGAGGACTGCATAACATCTTCCGCAGTACCGCCCGATTCCACCTGTATAATCGCAAGAAGTATGTTGACATATTCTTCAACGCCATATTCTTTGGCATATTTTTCTACCATAGGCTTATGAGCCAGCACTTCTGCGGAAACATTCACACCTCCATAATGAATATTGGAAATTCCGCTGTCCTGTTCATCTGAAAATAAAATGGCAACAAACAGAAGCAGTGAGAAGACCATCAAGAATAATCCAGAACCACCAATCACTAAAGTTTTCAACTTCATGGTTTCTTACCGACTTTCTTAATGGTGGCGGTTTTGATTGGTGGTCTACTTCTTGTATTTTGTAGTGGTACTCTTTGAACAGTAGACGGACGTTCTTTTGTGATTGGACGTTGTGAAGTTCTATCTGCTGTAGTGGTTGAAGTTGCTGGCTTTTGAACGGTTTTTTCTTGAACGGTATTGCCTTGGCGTTCCACTTTTGGACTTGAAAAATCGGACTTAACTGCTGGACGCTCTTGTTTGGCTTGTTGAGATTCCTTATATGAAGTCTGAATATTAGACTGTTTTGAGGTCTGTTCATCATGATATTGTTCTTGTCTTGTAGTCGGTCTTTCATGAACAGAAGAAGCAGGCTGTTTTTTCTGTTTGACCTGTTCCATTTCAGAGCGACGCTTCGCAATGGTTTTTCGCCTTTGTTCCTGCTGTTCCTTGCGTCCACTGGCTCTGTCCGCTTTGGTTTGAGAAATACTACTGGTTAAATCACGGACATTCTCTTTTACTTTGGATTTTCCTTGATATACTGCATATCTTGCATTGGTCGGCAAATCTTTAACCTGTTCTTTCAAACCACTAGCAGTGTCTACCATTCTGTCTTTGGTATCAGCTACTGTACCGATGGTTTGACCGATACGTTTTCCAAGTGTTGATTTTTCCTTTCCGTCTGGTCGGGAGTGATCTGCTTGTGTCCTTGCAGAACTCCCCGAACCCGACTGTCCTTTTTTACCTGTAACAATGGCAGACCCAGCCCCTAGAGTAGTCATGGAACGTCCAAGTTTCCGCTGTAGACGGTGCATGTGAGCGTGCATAAGCATACGAGGTTTTCTCATCACACGACTTCCCACACTTTGAGAATCGTTACTCTGTAGAGAAAACATACTCATTAAATCGCCCAGCTTGAAGTAGATTCCTGCAAAGGTCACAATCTGTAGAAAAGCAATCAAAAAGAACGGATAACCAGCCGATAAGGTATAGAGCATGGTTGAAATACTAAATGCTGTCGTAATAATCAATGTGATTCCAGCTCGTGTCAAAATGGTATTAAAGAGCTTTGTTATGGCTCGTTTTGACATACCATCAAATGATGGAATCATGCTTAAAATAAAGCTCACAGGCAGAAACATAGCATAGATGATAAAAAGTACCTGCGAGAAAATCATGATTCCTGTTAATAGGAATACAAATATGGAAATCCCAATATTGAAGACAAATAGGAAGAAGACTGTACCTAAACGGTTAATGGTCTTTGTAATGGTTAGATTGGTATTGCTTCTGTCTTCAATTTCTTCCGCAACAATTTTTTCTCTGTCTTCGCCATTGTTGGAATCTGGGCTGGTGGAGAGCAGGCTTTCCACACGGTCAATACCGATACTTTCAATGTCTGAACTGTTGTATTGAAGCAGTAGCCACGGTTGCTGAACCTGTATGGAAAACAGGCTATCTCTGATTAAGTCCACGCTGTCCTTGCCTTGACTATCGGAATGGGGCATGACAATCTTCGTGCCAAGTGATAAACTGGCATTACTGATGTCTGATGAAAAGTCATTGATTTTTTTAATGTAGTCGGGAGCGTAGGCAATAAAGGAAGCCGATAGGATAAACACCAGCACAAAATTCATAATGGCATGAATTGCCTTTGTGGTTTCTCTCTTTATCAGTCCCGTATAGGCAACATAAACCCCAAGAACCAAAATCAAGAGTAAGAGGAATCCAACATAGAAACCCTCTGTTGAAAATCCGTTTGCACTCACACCAGCTAAGGTCTGCATATTCTTACCAATGGAATCTGCTGTAGCGGAAATGAAGTCTAAGGAATAGGCTTCCTGTACTAAGTAACCTGTCGCATTGGAAACATACAAACTGATTGTCCAAATAAAATTGGTAATGGCATATAGTCCATACATGACCTGTTTTCCAATCCCGTCCGACCAGTTCCACGGAAGCCAGCCCCAGCTATTATCCACATAAAAATCCAGTTGATAGTTTTCAAGTGGGTATCGGCTGTATTCATTTGCCACATTGACCGTATCATCTACCAAGCCCGCAGCTTGAACCACCGTTCCCAGCATGGCTAAAAGAAAAATGGCAATCACAAGTGTGAAAGCCACTGTCATTGCCACTTTACCTAGACGCTTCAGCGTCCAGTTTGATTTTATTCTGTTTAATATTGATGGTTTCACATTTACACCTCTTTTCGCACAGGCGGTCTGGTATCAAAGGCATGGAGCAGTTCTTCAAATACAGGGTGGAACTGTATCACACCGACACGACCATATAAATCACTGATAAGGCATTGCCCGTTTTCCAAATCACGCAATCGCTTCTGATTGTTTTCGTCCTCTGGGTCTACACCAAAAAAGGCTAAGGTCTTTTTAATCTCGTTAAGGTCAGTGGAACGAAATGCAAATTTTAAGCCGAGGTTATTTTTCAGTTTTTCATCTAAGAGGTCGTCTGTATTTTGGGTCACGAAATATACCCCAGCGTTCATAGCACGACCAGCCCGAACCAGCTTCATAGATAGTGTTTTTCCTTGTGCTACCTGTAAAAAGCTCCATGCTTCGTCTAAATCTACAATCTTGAAAATGCTTCGGTCTGTATGGATAAAGTCTAAAGCAAAGGTACTAATGACAATCAGCATAGCAACGGATAAAAGCTCCATAGTGGTATATTCCTCAAAGGAAGTTTCCTTGTCGGGAAGTACCAAGTCCGCAACCTGTATAATGTTCAGTTGTTTTTCTAAGCTGATAGACTGCTCCACATAACCATTACTGAATAATAAATGTGCAAAGTCATAGTCTGTAAAACTTTCGATATGGTCGGCTATACTGGTACTTAGTGGCGTATTCTCAACCCGTAATTCCTCAATCACTTTCATCAACCCTCGTACTTCACTATTGGTTACTGCACGAATGGCTTTTCTAAGGATTGGGAAGCGTTCCCCATCACGAGAGGAAATCCCCGTAAGGAATGTCAGAATATCAATAGCCAGTGATTCAGAATCTTTGGGATTTTTCATAATCACATAAGGGTCAAGTAAGCCTTTGTTTTTCTCATCAGAAGTCAGAGTGACGATATTGATTTCATGGGAAATCTCTGGCAAGGTTTCTTTCCATCTGCCACGTTCTGCTTTTGGGTCTACAATCACTGCTTGTGCCCCATAAAGCACCGCATAATAGACGATAAGGTTATTCGCAAAGGATTTACCACCACCCAGCGAACCAACAAAAGCCGACGCTAACGCATTGGTTACTGAACCCTTAACCCCTTGACTGGCAAGAGCAGGTTTCAGATAGACATTGCGTCCAGTATCTAAGCTGTAGCCAACATAAATCCCCTCATTTTCCCCCAGCATTTGAGTAGCACCAAAACCTAAACCAGCGAGGAAATCAGAGGTCACGTATTGAATATAATCATTCATATAACGCTTGCTGGCAGGTAAAAATTCTTCATGTAAGCCGAGCATATCCCCAAATGGTCGTACCAGTTTTACGCTTAAATCGTCATAAAAATCTTTCACTTCATTACAACGACGTTTGAGTTCGTCAAGATCATTTGCTGATACCCTTACCACATAAGACAGCTTGTACATAGATTCCTTGCTTTGGTCTAAATTGGTTTCCAGCTCATTCACACTTTCCAGAGCTTCCGCCACATTGGAGCTGGTTTCATTATCACTTTGCCAAGCGTGGTTATCCAAGTCTTTCAGTTCTTTCTTTTTATTGCGGACAGTAGATAGGGCTTTACGATTCGCTACAATTTCCACATTCATTGACGTATCAATCGGGAATGTAAATTGCTGTTGCTGGTAGTAGAAGATTTCAGAGGACGGGAAGTCCAGTTCTCCGACAATGCTGTTAATGGTAAAGTAAGCTACATAGACGGTTTCATCTTCCTGCTGGATTTTCAAATATCGCTGTTTTTCTTCCACCAAACAGCGAGTAGGCTTAATCAAGTCATAGTATTTAATCAGCGTTTCATTATCCAGCTTTTTCTTTGATAGATGGTACTCATACTCTTCATAGGCAGTGCCTGTCTGTCCGTAAAGGTGTTCAATCAGATAGCCGAAGTCGTCCTTATCTAACCTGCGGATTTTGAAACGACGAGAGATTTTATTTTCTAAGAGCTTTTCCATCTTCTGAA
>CAUVMH010000080.1:0-5308 GCA_963552835.1 uncultured Streptococcus sp.
AGACAAAAACTCAAAAAATTAGCACTCTTTTACCAAGAGTGCTAAAAATCAGTCTACAGACCTAGAATCTTACTTCTTATCTACTTGGTATTTCTTTTTAAGTCTGAAAAAACCATAGATTAGATAAGAAATTAAGCAAGCGTATAAAACGAAAATAATAAAGAAAGACTGAGACAAATTTTCTCGATACAAACTCATGCAAACAACAAGACCACCTGAAAAAGTGGCTATACAGGAACGAAGTCTAGACCGCATAACTTTCCATCCGAGACCCTTACTCATATAGACTTTCTCCTCTGAAAGTATATCAGAAGTTGGTTTACGAAGAATTAAACAAAAACCTGTTTCTATCAATTCCCAACCGCTATTTCTAAAATCTTGTAGTTCATGCTTATACTTTTTAAGAAATCTAGAATCATAGATATGGTAGATGACATCGTCCGGTTGACATTGGTCAAAATAGAAAAAACCAAAACGACTAGTTCTATATCTCCAACCTTTCAAGTGCATCTCATGTAAATATTCTTCCTCCTTGTCCAAATCAACTATTGTAAAAATCCGAAATTGTACTTCACTATTCATTGTCTTACCTCCAGATTAGAAAACAGGTATTGCTTCATTTATCAGATAATTCTTTCCACTTTTGAAACAATCTCCAAAAAATATAAGAAATCTGAACCACAAAAACGATCAATAAAACACAATCTATTATGACAATCAAACACACTTCCCAACTGAAATAACCTTTTCCAGTGAGTAACTTTGAGAAAACCAATAGCAGAGCTGAAAATAGAAGAAAAATAGGGAACACTCGCATTATTAAAATCCGCTTGACCATAGCTAACTTCCCGGTCGAGTCATTATAAATTTCAAACTCTGCATCCGACTCAATTCCAGCAAGAAACTTTCTAAAGTAGGAAAAACCATTAAAATCTGTAATATGCTCCCATCCACAATCTTTAAACAGTTGTAAATAGGAAGCTCTCTCTGACTTTTTCATAGGATAAAAATCCAACTGATAAGAGACTTGCTCCGGTTGACATTTTTCAAAACTATACTTAACTGCAACTAATAAGTAAGAATAACTCACTTTACTAAGCTTCCAACCCTCCGCATGCATTCTCCCTAGGAAAATCGCCTCCCTCTCATAATCCGCAATGGTAACAAGTCGATAAACACTTTTCTTTTCCATCAACCTTCCTCCCGACTGTTTCTGTAGAGCCGCTCAATACGTTTCAATTCAATCTCCAAAACCTTTCGTCCCAAATCTGTTATCTGATAGATTTTCCGTTTTTCCTCTTCGCGGACAAAGGAAATCAAACCATCCTTTTCCATCTTTGACAAGGTACCATACATAGTTCCAGGACTAATCGAAACTTGCGAATCTGTCATCTCCTTGACCTTTTGCGTAATACTATACCCATGGTTCTCCTTCTGTAGACAAAACAAGATATAAAAGCCAGTTTCCGTCATCGGAAGATAAACTCGACGAACCTTATCCATTAATTCCATTTATAGGCACCTCCTATTCAGTTCGATATATCGCACTTCGTTATATAGAATATATCACAGCTCGATATAAAACACAAGAAAAAAGATCTGGGACAAAAGTCTCTTTGCCACAAAAAAGCAACGGCACAAAACCGTTGCTTTTTTTGGAGATAAGGGACTATTGTCCCAGCCTCCTCAATTGTTTTTGGATCGTCGAGCAAGACGCAGTGGTTGAGTGGGCTCTACTACGCTGATTTCATCAGCTTTTACAGCCCTACTCAACTGTGCGGAGGTGGGACGACGCAAATCTCCTGTTAGCAAAGATATTTCTTTAACTTTCCGTATCTATCCTCCAGCTGGCAGCTGTTTTTCTTTCTTGGATAAACTTACTATAGATACCTTGTTTGGCTAGTAAGTCTTGATGTTTTCCTTGCTCGACAATGCGGCCTTGATCCAGCACTAGAATCTGGTCTGCATGCTCAACCGTCTTGAGTCGGTGGGCAATCATGATAATGGTCTTATCTCGAGTCAGAGCCCGAATAGCCTGCATGAGGGCTTCTTCGTTTTCTGGGTCAACATTGGCTGTTGCTTCATCCAGAATGATAATAGGTGCATCCTTGATAATAGCCCGAGCGATGGAAATGCGCTGGCGCTCACCTCCAGAAAGACTAGCACCTCCTTCACCGATCTTGGTATCATAGCCATCAGGCAGTGAGAGGATAAAGTCATGACAGGCCGCTTTCTTGGCAGCCTCTATCACTTCTTCCTGACTGGCCTCCGGCTTGCCAAAACGAATGTTATTAGCAATGGTATCCTCAAAGAGATAGACGCTTTGGAAGACAAAGCTGAAATTACGAATCAGGCTGTCATAGCTGTAATCTCTAACATCATGTCCGTCCAGACTGATACTGCCTTGATCCACATCCCAGAAGCGGGCGATGAGGTAGCAGAGCGTTGTTTTGCCAGAGCCAGAAGGTCCGACCAAGGCAGTTGTTGTTTTTTCGGGAATGGTGAGGGAAACCTGGTCAATAATTTTCTTATTTCCATAAGAGAAGCTAACATCTCTCAGCTCAATCTGGCTGCTCTTAGGTTCAATGTCCTGACCACTGATGTCCATCGGCTGGATAGCCAAGACTTGATTGACCATATCAACCGACAGATCAACAATGCGCAGGAGAGAAGAGAAAGAGCCAACGCCGTCTAGATTTTCATAAATCATAAAACCACTGACAATCATCATAATGGTTACCAGCAGTTCCATACTGCCATTGAGATAAAAATAGATAGAGAAAAGCCCCATAAAGAGACCGGTCAGCTTGGTCACTATGCCCTGGAGGGCAATGTAAGGTGAGGTCACGAGTGTCATTTTGGTATCTAGTTGACTCTTGCCTTCAATAGCATTGGACAGCTTCTTAGCAGAACGGTTGACCAGATTGTAGTTCTTAACTTCAGCAATCCCTTGGCTATACTCCAAAACAACGGCTACTAGGTCCGTATCTGCCTGATACTTGTCATCAGAAACCTTACCAACTTGCCAACGCATGAGGGTATTAGGCAGGAGAAAGAGAATGAGACCCACCAAGAGAACCAGACCAACCCGCCAATCATATAGAAAGACCAAAATAGTGATGAGACCAGTCGTCAGAAAGCCCTGCACAGTCATCATAACCACTCTGGTAGCTACATCAGACAGTCCTTCCAGCGTATTAGTTGTAACACTGGTAATCTTGCCCAAGCTATTTTGATTAAAGTAACCCATGGGTAGATAGCGCATGTGCTCGGCAATTTCAATCCGCTTCTGAGCACAAGTGTGATAACCCGCTTCCGTCTGCAGCATGGTGATTTTCAGGGTAATCCAAACGTTTAGCACAGTGGATACCAGCATGATTCCTAGAGCCAGCCAGAAGGTCTGCATAGAGAGATTCTTCTCAATCAGTCCCATAAGAACTAGGCCGATTGCTGGGATACGCAGAGCGATGATAAAGGACTTGATGATGCCCAGATAAATGGACTGATAAAATTTCTTACGGTCCTCTGCCGTACAAAAATCAAAGAATTTCTTCAGTATATTAAGCATGGGTCAGCCCTCCTTCCATCTCACCACTATCCCTGGTAGCAATATGGGTCCGCCACATGGAAGCATAAAGCGGACTAGCTGCCAGCAACTCTTCATGCCGACCCCTAGCTTCAATCCGACCATCATTGACCAGGACTATCTGGTCTGCACTCATAATCGTAGACAGCCTGTGGGCAATGACAATCAAGGTCCGTCCCTCAATCAGACGAGCTAGACTGGACTGAATCCGTGCTTCATTTTCCGGATCTGTATAAGCAGTCGCTTCATCCAAGATAAGAATCGGCGCATCCTTAAGCATGGCACGGGCGATGGCAATCCGCTGACGCTCCCCACCAGATAGATGACCACCGCCAGAGCCTACCTGAGTTTCAAAACCATCTTCCAAGTTCATGATAAAGTCATAACAGCCACAGCGACGGGCAATTTCGATGACCTCTTCATCAGAAGCTGCTGGATTTCCCATCCGGATATTTTCCATAATAGTCTCATCAAAGAGGTAATTATCCTGGGTCACGTAAGCAATCTGCCGGCTGTAATAGTCTAGCGGAAGCTGGCGAATGTCCAAGCCACCATAAGTAATCTGGCCAGAAGTGACATCCCAGAAAGAAGCTAGAAGCTTGGCAATTGTAGACTTACCTGAGCCAGATGGCCCAACTAAAGCATTGATGCTACCAGTCTTAATATCTAACGAAATTCCATGTAGCACCTCCTCTTCATTTGTATAACCAAAGCTGACATTCGTCATGACCAGATCCCTTCCTTTTGGAAGTTCTCGCAAATCCTGAGGTCTTTTCAAATCAGGCTTTTCCAAAATATCAATGACTTGGCCAAAAATAGTCCCGATTTTCCGTAAATCGTCCATATAGCTAGCCACTAAAATCAGAGGAGTCAGAAGACTGAGCGAAAGAATAATCATTAGAATGAAATTGCCAGCAGTCAAGCTACCTTGAAGATAGAAATAACAGCCAGCCGGCAGCAGAAAGAGCAAGCCTGATGGCAGAAATGCAGTCACAATGCCCATCTCTAGATTGAACTTGCGCATCCACTCAATAAAGCAATCTGCTCCTTCTCTAGCAGCCGTCACAAACTTATCGTAAGAAAATTTTTCCTTGCCAAAAACCTTGATAACCTCAATCCCATTGATGTATTCCACCGCTGTATCATTGAGTTTTTTGGTCTTGACCAGAGTATTTTGATAGTCAGTTTCGCTATTAGCAACCATTCGTATATATGCCAGCGCCACGACGGGAATAGTCAGGAGAGACAGCAAGGTCAGCCGCCAATCGATAACCAGCATGGCAATGAGAACAATAATCGGACCAAAAATCCCAGCAGTAAACTCTGGAATTAGGTGAGCCAAGGTCGTTTCGGTCGCATCCACCCTCTCAACGATAATGTTTTTATAGCTGCCTGATGACTGACTAAGCACTATACCTAAAGGCAACCTTGCTAGCTTATCTGTCAAGCGGTGCCGCATTTCTGCTAGAATCTTAAAAGTTGCCGTATGTGACAGCATGGTGGAAATACCGTGAAATCCCCAGTAGCCAATCCAAGCCAGAGCCACCCAAGCCGACTCTTGCAGGTAGAAATCCCAGTTTTTATTGCTAGCCAAGAGCTGATTAATCATTCCGCCAATAAAGAAATAAGGCAGAAATCCTGAAATCACAGAGGCAAAGGCAAAGATTAGACTGAGCACAAAATATATCTTATGAAGGGAAACAAAGTCCCAGATCCAAGCAA
>CAUVMH010000081.1:0-5210 GCA_963552835.1 uncultured Streptococcus sp.
AACTCTTTTGCACGCGCTACAACTTCTTTACTTTCTTTTCCAAGTTCTTTTGCGATTTCGTACAATCTTTTCTTAGACAAATCATGTCCTCCTCTTCTATTCCATAAGAGACCTCATTTTCTTTGTAAATCCAGCATCTGTCACAGCCAAAACCTTTCGCGATTTTCCGACTGCTATGCTTAATTCCAGTGTTGAAAACACGGTTATAACTTCTACTTGATAATAGTCACTTTTATCTTGAATCTTCTTGGTCAGATTGGGACCAGCATCATTGGCTAGAAAGACTAGCTTGGCTTTCTGAGCTTGGATGGCCTTGACCACCAATTCCTCACCCGATATGATCCGGCCTGCTCGTTGAGCAAGTCCCAAGAGATTGCTTATCTTTTGCTTATTCAAGTCCTAACTCTCTTCTTTTCACTTTATGATCCACATAAGCGATCAACTCGTCATAAAAGCTTTCTTCCACTTCCATGTTAAAGCTGCGGTTAAAGACTTTCTTCTTTTTTGCCTCTAGGGCTTCTGCATTGTCTAGCTTGATATAAGCGCCACGGCCATTGGCCTTGCCTGTCGGATCGATAAAGACCTGTCCTTCTTTGTTCTTGACAATGCGGAGCAAATCACGCTTATCAATCACTTCGTTGGATACAACAGACTTGCGCAAAGGGATTTTTCTTGTTTTCATCTTTCCCTCCTCTAGCAGCTTTTATTCTTCTGTCAATTCATCCGCAGCTGCGTAATCCACTTGACCTGCTTCTTCCATAGCTTCAAATTCACTTGCAGACTTGATATCGATACGGTAACCTGTCAAATGAGCAGCCAAGCGAACGTTTTGTCCACGACGACCGATCGCAAGAGAAAGCTTGTTATCAGGTACAACGACCAAGGCTCGTTTGCTGTCATTTTCATCAAAGATAACTTGGTCAACTTCAGCAGGAGCGATGGCATTGTAGATAAACTCAGCTGGATCTGCTACCCACTCGATAACATCGATGTTTTCTTCGACAGGAATCATGCGGTCGCTCTTAGCATCGTAACGAGCTGGGTGGAATTTGCTGGTGATTTTCTTAATGTTGGCACCACCTCGTCCAACGATTGTCCCGATGGCGTCCACGTTTGGATTGTGGCTACGAACGGCAACCTTCGTACGGTCACCAGCTTCGCGGGCTACGCTCATGATTTCAACAGTTCCATCGTAAACTTCTGGAATTTCTTGCTCCATCAAGCGTTTGATCATTTCTGGATGGCTACGACTAACAAAGACATTGACACCACGAGGGTTGTCTTCAACCTTATAAACATAAACTTCGATACGATCATGGGAAGCAAAAACTTCTCCAGGGATTTGGTCTTGTTTTGACAATTGGGCTTCAATGCTGCCGAGATTGACATAGATGAAACGGTTATCAAAACGTTCTACTGTACCAGACATGATTTCTTGTTCATGTTCCTTGTAAGTATTGTAGGTGATGGCACGTGTTTGCTTGCGCATTTTTTCCATGATGGTTTGTTTAGCAGATTGGGCTGCTACACGACCAAACTCAGCAGGTGCTTCTTCAAACTTGATTTTGTCACCAAGCTCATAGGCTGAATTAATGGCAAGGGCATCTTTCAAGCTGATTTCCAAACGGCTATCAAATACTTCATCAACAACTTCACGGACAGTATAAACTGTAAAGTCTCCTGTTTTTTCATTGAAGTCGATGGCTACGCTGTCAGATTGACCATAGCGTCTGCGATAAGCGGAACGAAGCGACTCTACTACTGCGTCGATGATGTCTTCTTTTTTGATTCCCTTGTCTTCTTCCAAAATGCGGAAGGCCTCTAGCATTTCTTTACTCATGTTCTTTTTACTTTTGAATCCTCAAAAGCTATCCTTTCTTTTCTATAGTTTTACTGCTAAACGTGCTTTTGATACTAAACTGTATGGAATTTGGACAGTTTTCTTACGTGATTTGTCCATATACTCCATGGTCAACTCGTCTTCTTCAAAGGCCAACAAGGTTCCTTCAAAGACTTTTTGCTTATCAATGGCTTGGTAGAGCCCAACATGGATGTATTTCCCAACCGCTCCAGCGACAGCATCCTTGGTTTTCAAAGGACGTTCCAAGCCTGGACTGGTGATTTCTAGGAAATATTGTTCTGGGAAGGGATCAGGCTTGATGGTATCTAGGACAGGACTGATGATTTCTGTCAGGTCTGCCGTGTCGTTCAAGGTAATTCCTTCAGGTTTATCTACAAAAATACTGAGAATCATGTCACTGCCAATCTTTCCATACTCGATATCCACGAGTTCAAAAGGTGCTTGGATGACAGGTTCTACAACTTCTCTGACTAATTCTACGATTGTTGCGATTGCGTCCACCTCCTCATAAGCAAGAGGCGAAGATATTTCTCCGCCTCTCTTTCTCATATTCTTACTATCAGTATAGCACGTTTGTCAATTTATGTAAAGCATAAGCACTCAAACGGCTGGTTTTCAAGCTATTTCTTAAAATTCTGCTTCAACTCGATAGATCACTTGACCCTTGCTGGAGAATTTTTGCTCATATTCCGTCATGACATTGCCTTCAAAATCACTGGCATGCAAGTCTAGCCAAACACCATTGAGTTTCATCCCATACTGAGAAAAACTCACCAAGCTGTACTCAAACAAGCCACGGTTATCCGTCTTGAAATGGATTTCCCCATTCTCAGGCAAGATGCGCTTGAAGGTGTCCAAGAAACTCTTGTAAGTCAAACGACGTTTTTCATGGCGTTTTTTAGGCCAGGGATCTGAAAAGTTTAGGTACAAACAATCAATCTCACCGTCTTCAAAGTAGTCGGTCAGATCTGAACCATCTACCCACAGCAACTTGATGTTGGGCACTCCAACTTCAAGAACCTTGTCCAAGGCATAACTCAATACCGACTTTTGGATATCAATCCCGATGTAGTTGATGTCAGGATTTTGCTTGGCCATTCCTGATACGAAGGCCCCTTTCCCACTTCCAACTTCAACATGAATAGGATGATCATTTCCAAACAAGTCTCGCCATTTCCCTTTTGCTTCTAAGGGATTGAGGACCACATACTGAGGATTGGCCTCTAGTAATTCTGTAGCCCCTTTACGATTTCTAACTCTCATCTCTTCTTTCCATACTTATCACGGAAGACGCGCAAGGCATAAATCTCCCGGTTTACATTGTCTAAATCTTGATTTTCACAGTATTTGGCAATCTGGTTCAAGTAAGAATACTGACCATACCAATACAATTTATCTAACACTGTCTGATTGTACTTATAGCCGTAGTCTCTCAACCATTGGCGCCACTGATGATCCGGAATGTAGTGGCATAGCAAATGCGCCACATCAAACATACGATCCGTCAGACGAACCGAATCCCAATCCACTAGATAAACGAGTCCACTCTCTGTCTCAATCCAATTACTATGACGAAGATCCCCATGCACAATCGTTGCATGGTCTTCCCTAAAACCTGGAACTGTCTTACCTAGCTCCGCAATCACACTGTTCAAATAGTGATTCTGCTTCAAGATTTCTGGTACTCCTTGTTGCCAAGAACGTAGCAAATCAACTGGCGTTTCCATGGTATACCCCAAACGGCTCAACTGCTTCATCAAAGGACGCGAGCGATGGAGACGGTTCAAGATATTGATAATCTGCTTGCGATTCATGTCGTAAGGGGTCAAGATTTTGCCCGTCAGCCATTCCTGAGCACACATATCACTGCCATCTGGCAAACGACGAGTCCATAGTAATTGAGGAGCGATTTGTTCTCTGGCTAGGCCAGGTAGGATTGGAGAGGTGTTCATTTTTACAAAGACGCGCTTCCCATCAGGGTAGCTTCCCATATAAGCTTTGCCGCTCTTCCCAGGGATAGGGGTCAGCGTTAGCTCATTATCACCCAAGTCCATTTCTTTCCTCCGTATAAAGTTTCCTTACTATTCTACTAGTTTTTGGTCTATTCGTCAACCGCTCCACAACTGATTCTCAAAGAAAAGCATCTCAATTGGCTCAGGCTATCATTATAGCTTAAAAAAGGCAAGCACCGTCTTCTGCTTACCTTTTCATGATTTTTAGAAATAAGTTAAAAATGGCAAACTGTTGTAAAACATATGGACTAGAGTAGAAACCCATAAATTTTGGCTCTTTTTATAAGCAAAGCCCAGCAACAAGCCCCCAAGTAGATAATAGAAAAACGAAGGCACATCATAAGGTCCATGCATAAAAGAAAAGAGAGAGGAAGTCAGCACAAGCCCTAGCCAAGAATTTTCAAAAACCGCACCTTGAAGAATTCCTCTAAACATAAATTCCTCCTGGATAGGTGCCAAAACTGTGGCACTGACAATAAAGGAAAGCGAAAGTCCTTTACTCGTTTCCTCAAGGTGTTGAGCCGAGGCACCAGAAGCAACTGAGAAAAAAGCATGATAGCCTATATTTACCAGCATAGTGAGAAAAAAGATTCCAATAAAGAGCAAGAGTTGTTTCTTGCTTAAAATCCCAAAAGAAATCATATCAAACCATTTCGCATAGCCAAAACTAAGGAAAAGCAAGAGACTCTTTACAGCAATGAATGTGTACTGGTGTTGAAAATAATCTCCTTGATTGATGGAATAACCCGCTGCACCAAGGATTGCAAATACTAAAAATCCAAAAACAAGGCGTGGCACTTATTGAAAATGGCCATAAAGCTATCCTCCTCAACAAACAAACTTCCCTACAAGTCATCCTTGAGCTCTAGTCTTTCCAAAACAAACCATTTTAGTAACCAAAATCCGACAACATAGCCAGCCCCCAAAAATATAACTATAAAAGCTAGCATGGGATTTAGGAAATTAAAGACCACCGCAGACACAAAGGTTAGCACAAAAACATTAAAGGCAATGGTGTCAGAAGCCAAGACTAGAATATAGGGTGTCAACCAGTCTAAGGTTTTGGAATCTAGGAAAAATAAGTGTTTATACATGATGACCTCCTCTATAGCTAAAAAGCAAGCCTTTTGGTTTTTTCAACCCAAGACCCTATGTAGAAAAGTGAGCAAAAATGGTAAGGTCGCTACAATATTATTAATCACATGCACCGCATAGGATGGATAAATGCTCTTGGTATAGCGGGTCAAACCGGCAAAAATGATTCCAACTGTTGCAAAGACGGAGATATCTAACAGACTAGGCAGGCTTGAAAAATGAGGGAGAGCAAATAAAATAGA
>CAUVMH010000082.1:0-5176 GCA_963552835.1 uncultured Streptococcus sp.
CAAGCGACAACTATATTAGTATATCACAGCTCCCTGTCTCTGTCAACAGTTTTTTTAAACTTTTTTGAACTTTTTTCATCAAGTGTTCCATCCGCAACATACCATAGTCCGTACGGGATTCGAACCCGTGTTACCGCCGTGAAAAGGCGGTGTCTTAACCCCTTGACCAACGGACCTTGAGCTTTTCAACTCTTTCTATTATACCTACTTTTCCGCCTTTGTCAAGAACTTTTTTCAAACCTATACAAATTCTTGGAAGACGATAGAAAGCTCCCTCAATAACGCCTTGCGTCCTCTGAAGACTTCCCCTCCCATGAGACGGTCCACTAACTCTTGTTTCTCCTCACTTTGCTTGGATTTGTAAGTCTTTAGAAGTTCGTGAAAGAGATAATAATCATCCAGTCTGAGTCCTTTTTCTCCTAGGCGATGGCTAATCTCACTCACCTCTTCATAGGGTTCTTTGTTGAAACGGCGCTTATGGCTTTCCTGTTTTCGAATATTATCCAGGATGCGATTTCTAAATTTTGTTTTAAAGCAGACATATAGTCGATGGCGCTCACCCTCTAGCAACTCTGGATGGCTACTGACCAGTTCATAGAGGCACATCATGCCCTCCTGGTCCCAGTCCTCTTTCTCCCACAGATGTAGATGATAATCTTTGCGACACTTATGGACAATCCCCTTCGTTTCTTCGTATAGTTCTTTCAGATTCATAGACCTCTCCTTTCTGCATTTAGTTTAGCAAAATGCACGAACCCATGAATCTATTTCCTCTATTCTATACTTCTTTCTCTCTCAACGGCACATAAAAAGAGAGGCAAGGCCTCTCTGGGATTATAATTCTGCAATTTGGTTTAGGTTTACTTCTGCAATCGTATCATTACCAAACATAGAGATAATCATCTTCACTTTGTTGTTATCAATTTCAGTAATTTTACCTGTGTAGTCTGCAAAAGCGCCATCAATGATGCGGACTGTCTGACCAACTTCAACATCAATATCAAACTCTTGAACAGTTTGTCCCATTGAAACCAGAATATCACGAATTTCTTGTTCCAATAGCGGAGTTGGTTTTGATCTGTTGCCGTGGGATCCGACGAATCCTGTTACGTTCGGTGTGTTTCGAACGACGAACCATGCTTCATCTGTCATGACCATTTCTACAAGGACATAACCTGGAAAGCGATTCTCTTCAATTTCTTTTTTCTTTCCATTTTTCTCAACTTGCACAGTTTGTGTTGGAATCTCAACACGTAGAATATTATCCAACATGTTATACGTTTGTGCACGTTGCAATAGATTTTCTTTTACCTTATTTTCATAGCCAGAATAAGTTTGTAGAACAAACCATCCTTTGTCAAAACTATCCATGATATTTCCTTTCATAATAGAAGAAACTAGCAGAAGTTCTCCGCCTTTCTTCTAAAAAATGTTAATAAATCGAATCAAACCTGAAACAATCAACTGGTCAAAAATGTAAATGATGACCACAAAGAAGGCTGTGTATTCCATAATAGAGCGAAAATCTCTCCAGCTTTCCTTGCGAGTTGGCCACGTTGTTTCTTTAAGAAGTTTAAAAATATCCTTAATAAAACCCATCGTTCTCTCCTATCTCGTTTCTCTATGTGTCGTATATTTCCCACAATGTTTACAAAATTTATTTACTTCTAGTCGTGTTGGCTTGGGGTTCCCACTAGTTTTGATTGAGTAATTCCTTGAACCGCAAACTGCACAAGCTAGGCTTGCTTTTTTTAGTGCCATAACGCCTCCATCTTATCTATTATAACAAGAAACCTAGGCTTTGACAAGCCTCTTAACGAAATAGATTAAGGAATGAGTCCCATATTGTCTGGGCTTTTTCTTTTATCTTAGCTTCTGAAATCGCACGTCCCGCTTCATCTACAAGATTTTGTGCACGGCTACGAATATCCGCTATCGGATCCTCCGACTGGTTTGCCTCATTTTCAATAGCTTGTTTTTTAGTATTTTCTGGTTCAATCCCATTTTGTTTATAAGCATTCTCAACTGTAAAAGTGCTACCTGGAGTGTAAGGCAAAATGGTATTAGCCATACTTCTAAAGACGTGGGCTGCTCCATTTGATGTCGAACCTGCCAGATAATGGTTTTCATCCGTCGTCGGGAAACCGAGCCAGTGGGTAATTACCACATCTGGAGTATAGCCAATCACCCACTGGTCACTAGTATATACTGAATTAAAAGCAGCCTCAGTAGTACCTGTCTTTCCAGCCATAACATAATCTGTTGGCGACGAACTAATTCCTGTACCATTGGTAAATGTTCCTAGCATCATGCTGGTCATTTTATCGGCTACCGACTTATCAATCACTCGTTTTTGGGAATTTTTATGACTCTTGATGACCTGGCCACTGGCATTTTCAATACGAGTGATAAAATGCGCTTCAGGCATCAGACCTTCATTAGCAAAGGTTGCATAGGCTTGCGCCATCTGGAGGGGATTCGTCTCTACGCCTCCACCGAGAGCGACTCCAAGAACTCGATCAACATTTTCCATATTCAGGCCAAATCTCTCCCCAGCGTCAAAAGCTTTGTCAATACCTAATGCATTTACAGTCGCAACTGCCGGTAAATTGAGTGATTCAGCCAAAGCCTGATACATAGGTACTTCTGGAGATGTCTTAATGCCCGCATAATTGTCCACTTGATAACTATCGTACTGCATCGTATGATTATCCAGTTGCTTGTTTAAGGCCCATCCTGCTTCTACTGCAGGTGTATAAACGACTAAAGGTTTAATGGTTGAGCCCGGGCTACGCTTAGACTGAGTGGCATAGTTGAAATTACGGAAGCCTGGTTTGTCATCGCCAGCTACGCGGCCAACAACGCTACGTACCCCACCTGTTTTAGGCTCTAAAGCAACACTACCTGATTCGGCGTGTGTTCCGTCTTCTGCCTTTGGAAATAGTGAGGTGTTTTCGTAAACAACCTGCATGTTGGCTTGGTAGTTTTGGTCAAGTTCTGTATAGATTCGATAGCCGTTGTTGACAATCTCTTCTTCTGTGAGATTGTACTTGGAAACCGCTTCGTTGACAACTGCATCAAAATAGGACGGATAACGATAATCTGAAACCTTCCCTTCATACTTATCTTGCAGTTGAGAAGCCATATCTGTTCCAGTTGCTTCGGTCTCTTGATTTTTATCAATATAGCCCGCCGCAACCATATTTTGCAAAACAGTATCCCTACGGTTGGTCGAAGTTTCAACAGAATTTAATGGATTATACAATTCTGGTCCCTTGAGCATCCCTGCTAGAGTGGCCGCCTGATCTAGTGTTAATTCCGCAGCCGATACGCCGAAATATTTCTTACTCGCATCTTCAACACCCCATGCCCCATTTCCAAAATAAGCGTTATTGAGGTACATAGTAAGGATTTGCTCCTTGCTGTATTTCTTTGTCAACTCTAAGGCAAGGAAAAACTCCTTGGCCTTCCGTTCAACGGTCTGGTCCTGGGAAAGATAGGCATTTTTCGCCAACTGTTGAGTGATGGTAGACCCCCCTCCAGAACGACCTGCTGTAAGGATGGCTAGAAAGAAACGACCGTAGTTAATCCCATCATTTTTATAGAAGGAACGGTCCTCTGTCGCGACAACAGCATTCTGCAAGTCTTTGCTGATATCTGCCAGCTCAACATAGGTCCCCTTTTGACCGGATAGGGCTCCTGCCTCTTTTTCTTCGCGGTCAAAAATCAGAGTTCGGGTTTTTAGGGCATTTTGTAAGTCATTGACATTGGTAGACTTGGCTATCGCAAACAAGTAGGTTCCTACCAGTAAACCAGCACTTAACCCTAAAATGATGACAATCTTTGTCAGATGATAGCGACGCCAAAATTTCCGAATTGCCCCTACTTGTGACAATTTTTTTCTATCGCTCCGAGAACGACGCATACTAGTAGAATCCGACTCCGCCGATTCATTCGTTTCTTTTTTAAAGAGAGAAAGAAACTTCTCAAATAATTTATCTAATTTCATGCGTTTATTTTATCATCTTCACCATAGGAACTCAAGAATTTAGCTACTCCCTATCCAAATAGGGCTTTTTTTGTTACAATATCTGTATGCAATTCATATTTACATTACCCGAATCCCTGCCTCAAATGACGGTCAAACAATTTCTAGAGGAACAACTCCTCATCCCTAGAAAAATCCGTCACTTTTTGAGAACCAAGAAGAACATCTTAATTAACCACGAAGAAGTTCACTGGAACGAGATGGTGAAACCAGGGGATATTTGCCAATTGACTTTTGACGAGGAAGATTATCCCAAAAAGGAAATACTTTGGGGAAATCCAGACCTCGTTCAAGAAGTTTATCAGGACCAACATCTTATTGTCGTCAACAAACCTGAGGGTATGAAAACTCACGGTAATCAACCAAACGAAATCGCCCTTCTCAATCATATCTCTGCCTACGTTGGACAAACTTGCTATGTCGTTCATCGTCTAGATATGGAAACCAGCGGGCTAGTGCTTTTTGCTAAGAACCCTTTTATTCTTCCCATTCTTAATCGCTTGTTGGAGAAAAAAGAAATTGCTCGCGAGTACTGGGCACTCGTAGAAGGACGAGTGGAGAGTAAAGAACTTGTCTTTCAAGATAAAATCGGGCGTGATCGTCATGATCGCAGAAAACGAGTAGTAGATCCCAAAAATGGGCAATACGCTGAAACACATATCAGTCGATTAAAGCAATTCCCAAATAAGACTTCTCTGGTTCGTTGCAAGCTAAAGACCGGTCGAACGCATCAGATTCGTGTTCACCTCTCTCATCACAAGCATCCTATCTTGGGCGACCCTCTCTATAATAGTAAATCAAAAACAAGTCGGCTTATGCTTCATGCCTTTCGCCTTTCTTTTACCCATCCACTCACCTTAGAAAAATTGAGTTTCACTGTTCTATCGGATACTTTTGAAAAAGAATTAAAAAAGAATGGATGACATTATCATCTATTCTTATATATACAAAAAAGCAAGGCCAGAAAGCCTTGCTTTTTTTATCGACTCAAGAATTATTTAGCGATTTTTGCAAAGTATTCAAGAGTACGAACAAGTTGTGAAGTGTAAGACATTTCGTTGTCATACCATGAAACAACTTTAACCAATTGTTTACCGTCAACGTCAAGAACTTTAGTTTGAGTTGCGT
>CAUVMH010000083.1:0-5101 GCA_963552835.1 uncultured Streptococcus sp.
CAAAAGGAAACCCTACTCTACCTCAAACAGGTACAAATGATTCAAGCTACATGCCGTATCTTGGTTTAGCAGCTTTAGTAGGAGTTTTAGGACTTGGTCAGTTGAAACGAAAAGAAGACGAAAGCAACTAATTTCTGGAAGTTAAATAGAAAAGAGGAACTCTGCTTCCTCTTTTTTATAGCCTAAATTAAAAACGTTTCCTATTGATTTTGGCTCATAAAATCAACTAATTTATGTTAAAATGGTAGTAGAAAGTTGAGATTATGAGTTATTTTAAAAAATATAAATTTGATAAGTCACAGTTCAAACTTGGTATGCGGACTTTTAAAACGGGAATTGCCGTTTTTTTAGTTCTTTTGATTTTTGACTTTTTTGGCTGGAAAGGTCTTCAAATCGGCGCTCTGACAGCGGTTTTTAGTCTGAGGGAGAGTTTTGATAAGAGTGTTCATTTTGGGACTTCACGTATTCTAGGAAATAGTATCGGTGGTTTCTACGCCCTTATCTTTTTTCTCTTAAATACCTTATTTCAAGGAGCCTTTTGGGTGACCTTGGTGGTTGTTCCAATCTGCACTATGTTAACCATTATGACAAATGTGGCCATGAATAATAAATCGGGGGTTATTGGTGGTGTAGCAGCTATGTTAATCATTACCCTCTCAATACCGAGCGGTGAAACAATTTTGTACGTGTTTGCGCGTGTATCGGAAACTTTCATGGGAGTTTTTGTCGCAATTCTCGTAAATTATGATATTGATCGTATTCATCTCTTTTTAGAGAAAAAAGAAAAATAATGTTACATTTTATAACATTATCGATTGACGTATGTATTTTTTTAGACTATAATAGACAGAAAGAAGGAAATTGTAAATGAAGGAAAGAGAATTTCGCCGAAATATGGCTGTTTTTCCTATCGGTAGTGTGATGAAGTTGACCGATCTATCAGCGCGTCAGATTCGTTATTATGAAGATCAAGAGTTGATTAAACCTGATCGAAACGAAGGAAACCGTCGCATGTATTCGTTGAATGACATGGATCGTTTGCTTGAGATCAAAGATTATATCTCTGAAGGCTACAATATCGCTGCCATTAAGAAAAAATATGCTGAACGTGAGGCGAAGTCCAAGAAAGTGGTGAGTCAGACGGAGGTGCGTCGCGCACTTCATAATGAACTCCTCCAACAAGGTCGCTTTGCTTCAGTACGGTCACCTTTTGGTCGCGGTTAGGCAACCGCAAGTAGTCATATATTAAGGAGAAAAACCATGCCAATCACAGCTGCAGATATTCGTCGTGAAGTCAAGGAAAAAAATGTTACCTTTATTCGTCTCATGTTCTCAGATATTTTGGGAACGATGAAAAACGTCGAAATTCCTGCTACAGATGAACAGTTAGATAAAGTCTTGTCAAACAAGGCTATGTTTGATGGATCTTCTATTGAAGGTTTTGTACGTATCAATGAGTCAGATATGTACTTGTACCCAGACTTGGATACATGGACAGTCTTCCCTTGGGGAGATGAAAACGGAAGTGTTGCAGGTTTGATCTGTGATGTCTATACAACAGAAGGTAAACCGTTTGCAGGTGACCCTCGTGGCAATTTGAAACGTGCTCTTCGCCATATGGAAGAAGTAGGATTCAAATCCTTCAACCTTGGACCAGAGCCAGAATTCTTCCTATTTAAGCTAGATGAAAATGGGGATCCGACTCTTGAGGTAAATGACAAAGGTGGCTACTTTGATTTGGCGCCTACTGACCTTGCAGACAATACGCGTCGTGAGATTGTGAATGTCTTGACCAAAATGGGATTTGAAGTAGAAGCAAGTCACCACGAGGTTGCGGTTGGACAACATGAAATTGATTTCAAGTATGATGAAGTGCTTCGCGCTTGTGATAAGATTCAAATCTTTAAACTCGTTGTTAAAACGATTGCTCGTAAACACGGTTTGTACGCAACCTTTATGGCGAAACCAAAATTTGGTATTGCTGGATCAGGTATGCACTGTAATATGTCCTTGTTTGATGCAGAAGGAAACAATGCCTTCTTTGATCCAAATGATCCAAAAGGAATGCAGTTGTCTGAAACGGCCTATCATTTCCTTGGTGGTTTGATCAAGCATGCCTACAACTATACTGCCATCATGAACCCAACTGTTAACTCCTACAAACGTTTGGTTCCTGGTTATGAAGCGCCAGTTTACATTGCTTGGGCTGGTCGTAACCGTTCGCCACTTGTGCGCGTACCAGCTTCACGTGGTATGGGAACTCGTCTTGAGTTGCGTTCAGTGGACCCAATGGCAAACCCATACATCGCTATGGCAGTTCTATTGGAAGTTGGTTTGCATGGTATTGAAAACAAAATTGAAGCACCAGCTCCTATCGAAGAAAATATCTATATCATGACAGCGGAAGAGCGTAAGGAAGCTGGTATTACAGACCTTCCATCAACTCTTCACAATGCTTTGAAAGCTTTGACTGAAGACGAAGTGGTTAAGGCTGCCCTAGGAGATCACATCTACACTAGCTTCCTTGAGGCTAAACGTATCGAGTGGGCTAGCTATGCTACCTTTGTGTCACAATGGGAAGTTGATAATTATCTTGATTTGTATTAACAGTAGAAAAGAGGTTGCCCGGATGGGCAATCTTTTTTGCTTGCGAAGTTATAAATGTATTTTAATACATGTTTTAGTATAGATAATACAGGTAATTCATATTTTTTATCTAGCTTACAATTATGCATCAGAATAGGAATATTCTGACAAATCTCAGAAAGCGATATCAAGTTTATGTTTAGATTTCCTTTATAACGATGGTATTTAATGGCGATTTTCTACTTTGTCTCACATCTATTGTAACACCACAAAAAAAGTAAATATTTTTTTATATCTGCTTTTAATTGACCTTTTTTGTTTAAGAAAAATTTAATGAGGTGCTTGCTTAAAATGGTTGATTAATGATATAATTGAGTGTGGGTTACTAGTCTCTCTGAGAACTATAACTCTTGTCTTTAACTTTTACTTTGAGTGCTAAACTAAAAAGCATTTATTGACAAGCTCTTTTGATAAGAATTGGTAGATTAGCTGGGAAAACTACTAATTTGGGTACTAATAACAGAGTTCATACCATATGGAGAATGGCAATAAATTTCTTTTTGTGTGTAATCATAAAAAGTAAAAAGAAATTTTATAAGGAGAAAAAGAATGATAAAGTCGAAAAACAGGCTTAAAAAGACGATCGTTGGAATGATAACATTTGTTTTAGCGTTTTTCTTACTGCCGTTTCAAGGCCTTTTTGCGGCACCGCAGGAAATAAAGGATGACACAGATCTTTCTGCACTAAGTCTTTACCAATTTCAGTTAACTACGGATAACATGAGCGTTGTATCTAAGTCATCTGCCGTAGATCAATACCACATGAATGATCCAATTTATGAAGGTAGCCCAAGGGTAGGGACCCCGATGGAGAATTTCACCCTCAAGGTAGATAAGACAAAAAAGGCAGATCAAACCTTTGATAAGCCTTTGTCTTTGAAATTTACCAATGCTGGAACAGTCAATGGTAAGCAAGTAGATGCTTATTTAACGATTAATAAAGTTACTCTTCATTATCTCAATAACTCAGAAGCTACGGCTCAAATGGCTAATGCTAGCAAGACGGCAGTTCAGTTTTTTAATGTTTCTAATACATGGGGAGCAAATCAATTTGAAATTGGGAATATCCCCTATCTTGATGCAACGCATAAATATTTTTTACATAATACCTTTACGGTTGATGCAGATGTGACAGCAGAACTTAAGTATTCAGATGGTTCAGAACCTAACATGAAATTGGTGATGAAGCCAACTGATATTGATGCAAATGGTCAATGGAATACCAAGGAAGCTTTCTATGTCACCAATTACAACACTAGTGTTGATAAGCGGGTAATGAACAACCGGAATATTTTGCAAGTAACCCAAGAAGGTGATAAAACTGTTTGGAATGCAGGCCCAGGTGGTGGTACAAGTGGTTTAGACGCCGAAAATAATATTTCCGGTTTAGCTCTACGCTCAGTTAACAATAGCATGAACTTTGGTTACCGTTCAGCGAACCATGCCTCTGCAACTTTCTCTCTTTACATGGAACAAGTACAGTTTGCTCCAGAAAAGGAGGTAGACCCAGCTCAAATCCCAGCACAAGCAGGAGAGGCAGTCACTTATAAGACTCTTTTCAGAATTCCAAAACCAGGTAAAGAAATCATTGCAGCTTTATCAAGTCTTGATTTCGTTGACACCTTTGATGATCGTTTAGATTTCAAAGATCTTACGGTCGATGCGAATGGGGTTGTGTTGACAGAAGGTACAGACTACACTGTTGAAAAGTCCGGTCAAAAAGTAACTGTTAAGATGGCTGCTGCCTACTTGAACAAAGATAAGGCCGGAACACCTATTCGTATTACTTATAATACAGTAACAAATAATAAGGTTGGTGATAAAGCTTCAGGACCTATCGAAAACATTGTAGCTATGCAACCAGATAACCTTTATTTTGCATCAAACAAGGTAACAACAACTTTACTTTACAATAAGATCCACGAATTTGAGAGCGGAACACCTGGCAAGACTCTTCCACAAGAAGTGAAAAACTTGTTACCAGCTAAAGTATCAGGTCTTGCAAATGGAACGACTGTAAATCCTACTCAACCAACAACTACCAAAGTATCTGTTCCAGAAGGTAACTGGGTATTCAAAGGTTACGATAAGGTTTCAGAAGTTGTTGAAAATGGAGATGTGAAATTCATCGGTAAATGGGAATTCACTCCAGCGCCAACTTACAAGGCAACACATGAATTTGTAAGCGGAACGCCAGGAAAAGAACTTCCGCAAGAAGTGAAATCCTTGCTTCCAGCAGACCAAACAGACTTGAAAGATGGTAGTCAAGCGACTCCGACTCAACCAAGTCAAACAGAAGTGAAGACAGCAGAAGGTACATGGAGCTTCAAGTCCTATGACAAGGCATCAGAAACCATCAATGGAGCGGATGCCCACTTCGTCGGTACTTGGGAATTTACCCCAGCACCAACTTACAAGGCAACACATGAATTTGTAAGCGGAACGCCAGGAAAAG
>CAUVMH010000084.1:0-5085 GCA_963552835.1 uncultured Streptococcus sp.
CCACCTTCGAAACCACCTAGATTATTGGTACGGCGAGTATAACCGTCTTCTTTAGACCAGAGAATTTCATCCATAACCTGGCTGCCTTTTCGGTAACCAGCTTCAAATCCAAGACCAAATTCCACCCCTTTAAAGGCATTGATAGAAACAACTGCTTGGGCCAATCGCGCATCTAATTTTCTGTCCCATTGAACATAGGATCCAAGGCCAACTGGAACACCTCCGACGACTGTCTCCACAACACCACCGATGGTATCACCATCACGTTTGATTTGGTCAATATAATCCTTGATTTCTTGTTCTCGTTCTTGGTTGACAATAGAAACTTCAGACTGGGCAGCTCGTTCCTTAATCTCAGCGACTGTTAGATCTTCAGGAACATCGATTCCCTTACCACCAAAGACCACGACATGGTTGGCAATCTCCATATCTAGCTCAGCTAAGAGACGTTTGGCTACCGCCCCAACAGCTACTCGCATGGTTGTTTCACGAGCTGATGAACGTTCCAAAGAATTTCGCAAATCATCAAAACGGTACTTGATCCCCCCAACCAAATCGGCATGTCCTGGCCGAGGATGAGTGATTTTCCGTTTGCTTTTAAGGCGGTCTTCGATGTCTTCTGCAGACATGATATCTAGCCATTTTTGGTGGTCTTTATTGACGACATTCATGGTAATAGGAGCCCCAGTCGTTTTCCCGTGTCGAACACCCGACGTAAAGACAACCTGATCACTCTCAATCTTCATACGACCACCACGACCGTAGCCACCCTGACGGCGTTTAAGGTCCCCATTAATATCCTCAGCTGTCAAAGGAAGTCCAGCTGGAATTCCCTCAATGATAGCTGTCAGACGGGGACCGTGTGATTCTCCTGCAGTTAAATATCTCATACGTTCTCCTTATTTTACCAAGTAGTCTTTCATCTCTTCTAGGGAAACAGGGTGAATGCTCGCCGAACCAAGCTCTGGCACCAAGACCAATTTCAAAGTATTTCCACGTGCTTTTTTATCATGAGTCAAAGCTTGATAAAGTTTATCAACATCCCAGTTTTCATAGTCAATAGGCAAACCAAATTTCTGACACATAGCTGTGATGGACTGGGTTATGCCAGCTGGCATGAGGCCTTTTTCCTCAGCAACCTTGGAAATCTGAACCATGCCCATGGCCACAGCTTCTCCATGCATGACCTTGCCATAACCGGCAGTCGCTTCAATGGCATGGCCAATAGTGTGCCCAAAATTGAGGTAAAGGCGAACACCATTATCCAACTCATCCTCAACCACCATCTTGCGCTTCACCTGACAAGAATGTTCAATCAAAGTCTCTGCATGTTCCAGAATGCTCTCTACAGAACCATCTAGTTCCGTTAAGAGAGCCCAAAGTTCTGGATTCTCGATCAAGCCATACTTGATGACCTCACCCATCCCTTCAATCAACTCTCTTTTTCCGAGTGTATCAAGGACCAGCGGGTCAATCAGAACCCCATCTGGTTGAGCAAAAGTTCCCACCATATTTTTAGCAAAAGGAGTATTGACACCTGTCTTTCCACCGATAGAAGAATCAACCTGGGCTGTCAAACTAGTCGGAATCTGAACAAAGTGAATCCCCCGCATATAGGTTGAGGCCACAAAGCCAGCTAGATCTCCAACGACACCACCACCGAGAGCCACGATTCCATCGCTACGAGTCAAACCCTGCTTAACTAGAAACTCATAGACTTTCTGAACAGTGGTTAAATTTTTTCGTTCTTCGCCTTCTAAAAAGTCAAAAACAGCTACCTGAAAACCAGCATCTTCTAGGCTGAGTTTAACCTTCTCTGCATAGAGAGAAGCTACATGGTTATCTGTTACGATAACCACTTTTTGAGGTTGCCAGAGTTCTCGCAACCATTGACCTGCTTGCGATAGACAACCTTTTTCAATCTGAATATCATAGGGATGATGCGGAATATCGATTCTGATTTTCATAGTAGGGTCTCCTTTTCATTATTGGTATTTTTCTGTTAAGGACTGCCAAATCTCGTCTGTCGGCATTTCTTTACCTGTCCACAATTGAAAAGCTTCGGCTGCTTGATAGAGCAACATCCCCAGACCATTGACAGCTGGATTGCCCTGGCTTCTAGCCCATTTCAAAAATGGCGTCTCAAAGGGTTGGTAAATGATATCTGCAACCAAGAGAGTCTTTGGCAAATTGATGCTTTCTGGAACTGGGGACGACTGGCCATCCATTCCCACACTAGTCGCATTAACGAGCAGGTCCGACTTGGCAATCCTTTCCTGCAAGACAGAAATATCTTCTAAATCATACAAGTCCACTTTAAATCCTGTTTGCACCTGTAACTTGTCTAGATAAGGTCTTGTTTTTTCCATAGAAGCTGAACGTACAAAGACCGAAATCTGACTGACGCCATCCAAAATAGCCTGTGCCAAGATTGATTTGGCCGCACCACCTGCTCCCAGAATGGTCATTTTCTTATCCGAGATTGTAAAAGAAGGCAAGCTCTTAAAAAATCCCTTGCCATCTGTATTATATCCAATTAACGTTCCGTCTTGGTTAACAACTGTGTTGACCGCCCCAATCAAACGAGCTTCATCACTCAACTCATCCAGATAAGGAATCACTTGCTCCTTGTAAGGCATGGAGAGATTGATCCCAAACATCTGGTAACGGCGAATATTAGCGACTGTTTCTCCCAAGTCACCTGCTTCAATTTCCCAAGCTAGATAGACACCATTAGTAGCAGTCGCTTTAAAGGCACTATTGTGAATGAATGGTGACATAGAGTGTTTTATTGGATTTGCAACAACAGCTGCCATACGTGTATAGCCATCAAGCTTCATCCAAAATCTCCCTGATTTTCTTCATGTTTGATAGAGAGATCTGACCCGGGGCACTCGCTTCATCTAGACTAGCAAATGACCAACTTGAACCCGTCACATCTGAAGTAATGCGTGATACCTTGCCCATTTTCCCCATGGAAATGGTCACGTACTCTTGCTCAGGATTGAGTGTTTTAAATCCTCGTGTGTAGTTCATCAAGTCTAAAACATCCTGCTCCGTATGGGCCATAACTGATACCTTGACCACTTTTGGAGAAAGACTGGTCAACTCAGACAGGATTTCCATCATGTTTTCAGGTGTTTCCTGGAAATTATGATAACTCAATACAAGATTTGGAAAATCCAACATTTCTTCAAATACATCCTTATAGCTGAAGTACTCAAAATCAACGTAATCTGGTTGATAAAGTTGAGTGACTTCCTTGATGATTTGAACATACTCCTCAGAAGACAGTTCAATTTCTCCTCCCTCAGAGCGAGTCCGAAGGGTAAAGACCAGTTCGCGTCCTGCAAATTTCTCAAAGATAGCGGGTGCTACCTGTAAAATAGCGTCCTTTGTAAGAAAGTCCGCACGCCACTCAATGATATCGGCATCTTCATACCTAGTGGCATCCAGTTCTTGCGCTTCTTCTAAACTTTTTGGCATTACTGAGACGACTAATTTCATGTACTAACCTTCATACTAATCACCTTGAGGTAATTACTGCTTTCATCTTTTTTATTATAGGCAAAGTCTGCTGGAAGGCCATATTGGTTCAAGACCTGATACCTTCTTCCTGCAAAACCTTTATCAATTTGTTCTGTAAATTTCTGACGGGAAACATTGGCAGCATTAGTACTGGCAATGATAATGCCTCCCGAATTTAAAATCTCTAGACTTTGGGAAATCAGCTTGTGACAGTCCTTAGCTACAGAAAAAGTTTGTTTTTTATTCCGTGCAAAGCTTGGCGGATCTAAGACAATCACATCATAGGTCAAGCCTTTTCGCTTAGCATACTTGAAGTATTCAAAGACATCCATGACGATAAAACGGTGATTGTCCGTACTGAATCCATTTGCCTGAAAATGAGCTTCTGATAGTTCTCTCGATCGTTTGGCCAAGTCGACAGAAGTTGTCTCACTCGCGCCTCCCATAGCTGCAGCAACAGAAAAGGCAGCCGTATAGGAAAACATATTGAGCAAGGATTTACCCATGGCTAGACCATCCACCAAACTCCCACGAACCTCATGTTGGTCCAGGAAAATACCTGTCATCAAGCCATCATTCATAAAGACCTGATAGAGTACGCCATTCTCAAGAACAGTAAAGTAGTCTGGCGCTTTCTCACCATAAACATGAGCAGACTCGTAATCTAGACCTTTAAAACGAATCTTTTCATATGCTCCCAAAACCTCAGGAAAGACTTCCTTAAAAGCCTTTACTATCAGCTCACGAATCTGGTAAACAAACGAGTTGTACCACGAAAAGACAGCATAATCTCCGTAGAGATCGATAGTCAGGCCACCAAAACCATCCCCCTCTTGGTTAAAAAGGCGAAAGGCAGTGGTCAAGTCATCTTGATAATAAGGCATTCTAACTTCCTTTGCCTTACGAAACAGAGATTCAAAGAAGATTTGGCTAAAGCTAACCTTTTCCTTGCTGACCAACCAACCAATTCCCTTATTCTGTTGAGAAAGATAGGCACTCCCTAAAAACTTCCCGTCTTGACTAAGAACTTCTACTGCCTGATCCGTCAGATCAATATCTCTTAAATCACTTGCGTCCAAAAGAACTAGACCCTTAGCTAGCTTTTTTTCAACACGTCTGCTGACCCTAATTCTATTCATAGCTACTATTATAGCAAATTTTGTGACAATTCTCAAAAAAGAAACCGTTTAACCATCTATACTTTAGTTTACTGAGTGTCATTTTTGTTAAAATAAGTATATGCCATTTACTTTTCCACCAAAACATCCTTTCCCTTATAATGGAAAGAGAGATTCTATTCGCTAAAAATAGACAAAAACAGAAATGAGTATAGAATCTTGCGCAAACGTTTGCCTAGTTCTAAACTTTATGGTAGAATAAAACACAACATTGATAAGCAAGAGGAAAAACAATGCAAAATCAGACACTTATGCAATACTTTGAATGGTATTTGCCTCACGACGGCCAACACTGGACGCGACTGACAAATGATGCAGAGCACCTAGCAAACCTTGGTATCAGCCATGTCTGGATGCCACCTGCCTTCAAGGCAACCAA
>CAUVMH010000085.1:0-4949 GCA_963552835.1 uncultured Streptococcus sp.
AGTTTGGTGACTTGATTGAGAGTGCTATGAAACGCCATTTTGGTGTCAAGGATTCTGGAAAATTTATCCCTGGACATGGCGGTGTATTGGATCGCTTTGACAGCATGTTGGTTGTGTTTCCAATGATGCACTTATTTGGCCTGTTTTAAAGAAAGGAAGATTGAATGATTGGATTGCTAACCTTTATCCTCGTTTTTGGGATTATAGTGGTGGTGCATGAGTTTGGACATTTTTACTTTGCCAAGAAATCAGGCATTCTAGTTCGTGAATTTGCCATTGGTATGGGGCCCAAGATTTTTTCCCATATCGGTAAGGATGGCACTGCTTATACCATTCGGATCCTTCCTCTAGGAGGCTATGTTCGTATGGCAGGCTGGGGTGATGATGCAACGGAAATCAAGACAGGAACTCCAGTCAGTTTAACACTTGCCGACGATGGCAAGGTCAAACGGGTCAACCTCTCAGGGAAGAAACTGGATCAAACGGCTCTTCCTATGCAGGTAACTCAGTTTGACTTTGAAGACAAGCTCTTTATCAAGGGGTTGGTCCTGGAAGAAGAAAAGACTTTTGCAGTGGATCATGATGCGACGGTTGTTGAAGAAGATGGAACCGAAGTGCGCATCGCTCCTCTGGATGTACAGTATCAAAATGCTTCTATCTGGGGCAAGCTCATCACCAACTTTGCAGGTCCTATGAATAACTTTATCTTAGGTGTTGTTGTTTTTTGGATCTTGATCTTTTTGCAGGGCGGTGTTAGAGATACTCAGACAAATCTCTTTCACGTCATGCCAGAGGGAGCTTTGGCTAAGGTGGGTGTAGCTGAGACAGCTCAAATTACTAAGGTCGGCTCGCATGAGGTTAAAAATTGGCAAGACTTGACCCAGGCTGTGGAAGCAGATACCAAGGACAAGACCGCTCCGACCTTGGATGTGACCATTTCTGAAAATGGTAGCGAAAAACAAGTCACTGTGACTCCAGAAGAAAATCAGGGACGTTACATTCTTGGGGTTCAACCGGGGGTCAAGTCAGACTTTCTATCCATGTTTGTTGGTGGATTTACAACTGCTGCTGATTCAGGGCTCCGTATCCTTTCGGCTCTGAAAAACTTGATTTTCCATCCAGATTTGAACAAACTCGGTGGTCCCGTTGCCATTTTTAAGGCAAGTAGCGATGCTGCTAAAAATGGTCTTGAGAATGTCCTCTATTTCCTAGCTATGATTTCCATCAATATCGGGATTTTTAACTTGATTCCGATCCCGGCTTTGGATGGTGGAAAGATTGTGCTCAATATCCTAGAGGCTATCCGCCGTAAACCCCTTAAACAAGAAATTGAAACCTATGTCACCATGGCTGGTGTAGTTATCATGGTTGTCTTGATGCTAGCTGTGACCTGGAATGACATTATGCGACTCTTCTTTTAGATAATCGAGGAATATTATGAAACAAAGTAAAATGCTAATCCCTACGCTTCGCGAAATGCCAAGCGATGCTCAAGTTATCAGCCATGCCCTTATGTTGCGTGCTGGTTATGTTCGTCAAGTCTCTGCTGGTGTTTATTCTTACCTACCACTCGCTAACCGTGTGATTGAAAAGGCTAAGAATATCATGCGCCAAGAGTTTGACAAGATTGGTGCGGTGGAGATGTTGGCCCCTGCCCTTCTCAGTGCTGATCTTTGGCGTGAATCTGGTCGTTATGAAACCTATGGTGAAGACCTTTATAAACTGAAAAATCGTGAAAAGTCAGACTTTATCCTAGGTCCGACACACGAAGAAACTTTTACAGCTATTGTTCGTGACTCTGTCAAGTCTTACAAGCAATTGCCACTCAACCTTTACCAAATTCAACCTAAGTACCGTGATGAAAAACGTCCACGTAACGGCCTTCTCCGCACGCGTGAGTTTATCATGAAAGACGGATATAGTTTCCATGCTAATTACGATAGTTTGGATGTGACTTATGACGAGTACAAGGCGGCCTACGAACGTATTTTCACTCGTAGTGGCTTGGACTTCAAGGCCATCATCGGTGACGGTGGCGCTATGGGTGGTAAGGATAGCCAAGAATTTATGGCCATTACACCAGCCCGTACAGACCTCGACCGCTGGGTTGTCTTAGACAAGTCAGTTGCCTCATTTGATGAAATTCCTGCAGAAGTGCAAGAAGAAATCAAGGCAGAATTGCTCAAATGGATGGTTTCTGGTGAAGATACCATTGCCTACTCAAGTGAGTCTAGCTATGCAGCTAACTTAGAAATGGCAACAAACGAGTATAAACCAAGTAACCGTGTCGTTGCGGAAGAAGAAGTGACTCGCGTCGAAACTCCAGGTGTTAAATCCATCGATGAAGTGGCAGCCTTCCTTAACGTGCCAGAAGAGCAAACGATTAAAACTCTCTTCTACATGGCAGATGGAGAACTTGTTGCAGCCCTTTTAGTTGGAAATGACCAACTCAATGAAGTTAAGTTGAAAAACCACTTGGGAGCAGATTTCTTTGATGTTGCGAGCGAAGAAGAAGTCGCAAGTGCTGTTCAAGCCGGCTTTGGTTCGCTTGGCCCAGTTGGTTTGCCAGAAAATGTGAAAATCATTGCAGACCGTAAGGTACAAGATGTTCGCAATGCTGTTGTAGGTGCTAACGAAGATGGCTATCACTTGACAGGTGTGAACCCAGGTCGTGACTTTACTGCAGAATATGTGGACATTCGCGAAGTTCGTGAGGGTGAAATTTCCCCAGACGGACAAGGTGTTCTTAACTTTGCGCGTGGTATCGAAATTGGGCACATCTTCAAACTCGGAACTCGTTACTCAGCAAGCATGGGAGCAGATGTCTTGGATGAAAATGGTCGTGCTGTGCCAATCATCATGGGTTGTTACGGTATCGGTGTTAGCCGTCTCCTCTCAGCCGTTATAGAGCAACACGCTCGCCTCTTTGTTAACAAAACGCCAAAAGGTGAATACCGTTATGCTTGGGGAGTTAACTTCCCTAAAGAATTGGCACCATTTGATGTGCACCTGATCACTGTCAATGTCAAGGACGAAGAAGCGCAAGCCTTGACAGATAAACTTGAAGCCAACTTGATGGGAGCTGGTTACGAAGTCTTGACAGACGACCGTAACGAACGTGTCGGAGTGAAGTTTAGCGATAGCGACTTGATTGGGTTGCCAATCCGTATTACTGTCGGGAAAAAAGCAGCCGATGGCATTGTAGAAGTTAAGATTAAAGCAACTGGTGACACCATCGAAGTTCATGCAGACAACTTGCTTGAAACGCTTGAAATCCTCAGCAAGAAATAAAAACTATAATCAGAAGAAAAACAAGGCAAAAATGTAACTAGTTTTTACCTTGTTTTTTCTATATAATGGGGAAAATGAGTAAACGAAGAGGTATAACAATGCTAAAATTTCCAAAGGATTTTGTTTGGGGTTCCTCCACTTCTGGACCACAGACAGAAGGACGAGTTCTTGGTGATGGTAAAGGAGATAATCTCTGGGATTATTGGTATCAGGTGGAACCCAATCGCTACTACAATGGGATTGGACCTGACAAAACATCGACTTTCTATGAAAACTGGGAAAAGGATATTGAGCTTTTGGTAGAGACTGGTCATACAGCTTTCCGAACTTCTATCCAGTGGTCTCGTATTTTCCCACAGGGCCGTGGAGAGGTCAATCCACAAGGGGTGACTTTCTACCGTCAGGTCTTTAAAGCTATTAAGGTCAAGGGGATTCGTCTTTTAGTCAATCTCTACCACTTTGACCTGCCATTTGCCCTGCAAGAAGATGGGGATGGATGGGAAAACAAGGCAACCGTCAGGGCCTATGAAGACTATGCTCGTTTTTGTTTTGAGACTTACGGTGACTTGGTGGACCAATGGATTACCTTCAATGAACCCATCGTCCCCGTAGAATTTGGTTATTTTTATGATGCCCATTATCCTCACAAGGTAGATGCTAAGGCGGCGGTTAAGGTTGCTTATCATACGCAATTGGCTAGCAGTCTTGCGGTTAAGGCCTGTCATGAGATTTTGCCTGATTCTAAGATTGGGATTGTCCTTAACTTGACACCAGCTTACCCACGTAGCCAGCATCCCGCGGATGTCAAGGCTGCTCGGACTGCCGACCTCTTCCAAGCTCAATCTTTCCTAGACCCATCTGTCTTGGGAGCTTATCCAGAAGAGTTAGTGGAAATTATGACTGAGCATGATTTGCTGCCAGACTACACAGCAGAGGAATTGGAACTGATTCGCCAACATACAGTAGACTTCCTTGGAGTCAACTACTACCAACCTTTGCGTGTGATGGCTCCTCGTTTTGCTAAACATCCAGATAGTCCCCTCTTACCTGAACATTTCTATGAGCCTTACGTCATGCCAGGCCGTAAAATTAACCCACACCGTGGTTGGGAAATCTACGAGCAAGGGATTTACCATATCGCCCAAAACATCAAGGAAAACTATGGCAATATCGAATGGCTGCTGACAGAGAATGGTATGGGTGTTGAAGGTGAAGATAAATTCCGTGAGAATGGCATGATTCAAGATGACTATCGTATTGACTTTGTCAAAGGGCATCTGCGTGAACTCCATCGTGCTATTGCAGACGGTGCTAACTGTAAAGGTTACTTAATCTGGACATTTATCGATTGCTGGTCATGGCTCAACAGCTATAAAAACCGCTATGGTCTGGTCGAATTAGACTTGGAAACGCAAGAACGTCGCCTGAAGAAATCAGGCCACTGGTTCAAAGAACTTAGCGATAATAATGGATTTTAAAAAGAGATTCTGACCGATTATCTTAATTGGTCAGAGTTTTCTTTTATTCGTTAATTTTTTCGATGCTCTCCCATCGAAAATAAGTTTTCAGCTATAAAAAGAATAGAAATAGGAAGGCAAAGAATATTTTGACTAGAAACCTGTCACATTTTTGGTATAATATTACTTATTCACATTTTA
>CAUVMH010000086.1:0-4926 GCA_963552835.1 uncultured Streptococcus sp.
AGTGACAATGCCTATGATTACTTGGTTTTGGATGCCTACTATGACAATCAGGACAAACATTTCTACCTATTTACACTGAAGGATGGGCAAGCACAGGTCTTGCATACCGATAAGACACTGGAAACTATCCCTACTGCAAATTTTGAAGAGACTGAGAATACAGATTTAGCGCAACGTTTTAAGGAATTTCTATTAAAAACAAGTGTAACTACAGAGAGCGAGCTAGATACAGATAATAGTTCTTTAATAGACAAGATAAAAACAGCCATGGAATCCTATTCGGATAGTAAAGGTGAAAGATTTAAGTCGACTAGCCTAGCAACATATGGTCACTACTATGGACTAGCAGTGCCAGACCAGATAATGCAATTTGGACAAGTAGATGGGGTGAATTATACTTTTAAATGGTATGGTTATATTGCAGGTTCAGGTTCTGGGCGGTTTGAAATCCTAGCTTGCTATGTGAATGAAGCAGAGATAGAGGTGATTCTCTTTGGCTACAAGGATGGTAATCCTGCTCTTTTACACACCGAAGGAAGACCAGAGATTGATAAAAATGAATCAGGGGCTATCATAAATGCCCAGGTTCATTTTGTCGAGTTTCATCACCCAATATTAGAACAAGTTTTCAATTAGTAAAGAGGAAATACATTTATCGTATGCAGAGTGTTTCTCGTGAAACCTATTTCTTATAAAAAACTTCTCCACATAAAATAATTTGTGGAGTTTTTTCTATAATTAGTAGTTTAACCTAGCCATCAATTAGGAGTATACTAATAATGTAATCGTTATCAAACCTAAAAATTCGATGAAATCAGTTTTTAGGAATAAAAAGGGAGGAAATTATGAAAAAGTTTTCAAAGACCTTGAGAGATAACTGGATTTTTCTCTTGATGGTTTTACCAGGGGCACTCTGGTTGATTCTATTCTTTTACATTCCAGTATTTGGGAATGTGGTCGCCTTTAAAGACTACCATATGACCAGTAATGGTTTCATAGATAGTATTGTGAATAGTAAATGGGTCGGGTTAGATAATTTCAGATTCTTGTTTAGTTCAAAAGATGCCTTTATCATCACTCGAAATACCGTTCTCTACAATCTTGGCTTTATCTTTATCGGTTTGATTGTATCAGTAGGGATTGCCATCATCCTCAGCGAGCTTCGCTCTAAGAGAATGGTTAAGATTTTCCAAACGTCTATGTTGTTCCCTTACTTCCTGTCATGGGTTATCATCAGTTTCTTTACAGATGCCTTCCTAAACATTGACAAAGGGGTCTTCAACCATTTCCTAACATCCATTGGCATGAAGGAAGTCAACTTCTACGCTGACTTAGGCATTTGGCCATATCTTCTTCTTTTCCTAGGTATTTGGAAAGGCTTTGGATATAGCAGTGTCATGTACTATGCGACGATCATGGGGATTGACCCAACCTACTACGAAGCAGCAACAGTGGACGGGGCTAGCAAGTGGCAACGCATTCGCAACGTAACCATTCCTCAGTTGACTCCACTTGTAACAGTTTTGACCATCCTTGCAGTCGGAAATATCTTCCGTGCAGACTTTGGTCTCTTCTATCAAATCCCACACAATGCTGGTCAGCTTTACAATGTAACCAACGTTTTGGACGTATATGTCTTTAATGGTTTGACTCAGACAGCAGATATCGGCATGGCTTCAGCAGCCGGTCTTTACCAATCCGTTGTCGGTTTGATTCTGGTTATCCTATCAAACTTGCTTGCAAGACGAGTTGATCCAAACTCAGCTTTGTTCTAGAAAGGAGGAGAATATGGCAGAAAAGAAAATTAAAAAAGAAAAAATCGATAATGTCGGCATTCACTCCTTCAGCAAGAAAGCAGATATCTTCTTTAGTATCATCTCTGGTTTGATCGCTCTTTCTTGTATCTTGCCCTTTATCTTCGTTATCATCATTTCAGTGACAGATGAAAAGAGCATCCTCCAGTATGGATATAGCTTTTTCCCTTCGAAATTTGGTGTAGATGGATTCCAATTCTTAGCTCAGTTTAAAGATAAGATCCTCCAAGCGCTCTTTATCTCAGTTTTTGTAACCGTAGTCGGAACAGTGACCAACGTCTTCATTACAACCACTTATGCCTACGCTATCTCACGGACAACCTTTAAGTACCGCAGATTCTTTACGATCTTCGCTCTTCTTAGTATGTTGTTCAATGCTGGTTTGGTACCAGGCTATATCGTGGTCACTCGCCTGCTTCAACTTGGTGATACCGTTTGGGCCTTGATTGTTCCAATGCTTCTCTCACCATTCAACATCATCTTGATGCGTTCCTTCTTCAAGAAGACCATTCCAGAAGCCATTCTCGAATCCGCTCGTATCGATGGTGCCAGTGAAGCTCGGATCTTCTTCCAGATCTGTTTGCCATTGTCACTTCCAGGTATCGCAACCATCACGCTTTTGACAGCTCTTGGTTTCTGGAACGACTGGTTCAACGCCCTTCTTTACATCAAGAGTGACAACTTGTATCCATTGCAATATTTGCTCATGCAAATCCAACAAAATATGGACTACATTGCAAAAGCAGTCGGCCTATCTGGTCAACTGGGAGTTGCTCTACCGAAAGAAACAGGTCGTATGGCCATGGTTGTTGTTGCAACCCTTCCAATCGCGATTCTATATCCATTCTTCCAACGCTACTTTGTTAAAGGTTTGACTATCGGTGGTGTGAAAGAATAGCACTTGCTGAGAAACACCGTTTCTCTCTTCCCAACTTCAACTTGGTGATTGAAGTAAAAATCATTAAATCGTTTATAAGTTTAAAAACAAAAAAAGGAGTTTTTATCATGAAAAACTGGAAAAAATATGCTTTTGCATCTGCTAGCGTAGTCGCTTTGGCTGCTGGTCTCGCTGCTTGTGGAAACCTTACAGGTAACAACAAAAAAGCTGCAGATACTACTTCAGGTGAAAAACCTGTAATCAAAATGTACCAAATCGGTGACAAACCAGACAACTTGGATGAATTGCTAGAAAATGCAAACAAAATCATCGAAGAAAAAGTCGGTGCTAAATTGGATATCCAATACCTTGGATGGGGTGACTATGATAAGAAAATGTCTGTTATCACATCATCTGGTGAAAACTATGATATCGCATTTGCATCTAACTATGTCGTAAATGCTCAAAAAGGTGCTTATGCTGACTTGACTGATTTGTACAAGAAAGAAGGAGCAGAGCTTTACAAAGCACTTGACCCAGCTTACATCAAAGGGAACACTGTAAACGGTAAGATCTATGCAGTACCAGTTGCAGCTAACGTTGCATCATCTCAAAACTTTGCCTTCAACGGAACTCTTCTTGAAAAATATGGTATTGACATTTCAGGTGTCACTTCATACGAAACACTTGAACCAGTCTTGAAACAAATCAAAGAAAAAGCTCCAGACGTAGTACCATTTGCAGTTACGAAGAACTTTATTCCATCTGATAACTTTGACTACCCAGTACCAAACGGACTTCCATTTGTTATCGACCTTGAAGGAGACACTACTAAGATCGTAAACCGTTACGAAGTGCCTCGTTTCAAAGAACACTTGAAGACTCTTCACAAATTCTATGAAGCAGGATACATTCCAAAAGACGTAGCAACAAGTGATACTTCATTTGACCTTCAACAAGATACTTGGTTCGTTCGTGAAGAAACAGTAGGACCAGCTGACTATGGTAACAGCTTGCTCTCACGTGTTGCGAACAAAGACATCCAAATCAAACCAATCACTAACTTTATCAAGAAAAACCAAACAACACAAGTCGCTAACTTTGTCATCTCAAACAACTCTAAGAACAAAGAAAAATCAATGGAAGTGTTGAACCTCTTGAACACTAACCCAGAACTCTTGAATGGTCTTGTTTACGGTCCAGAAGGCAAGAACTGGGAAAAAGTTGAAGGTAAAGAAAACCGTGTCCGCGTCCTTGATGGATATAAAGGAAACACTCACATGTCAGGTTGGAACACTGGTAACAACTGGATCCTTTACATCAACGAAAACGTTACAGACCAACAAATTGCAGATTCTAAGAAACAATTGGCAGAAGCTAAAGAATCTCCAGCACTTGGATTTATCTTTAACACTGACAGTGTGAAATCTGAAATTTCAGCAATCTCTAACACAATGCAACAATTCGATACAGCTATCAACACTGGTACTGTAGACCCAGATAAAGCAATCCCAGAATTGATGGAAAAATTGAAATCTGAAGGTGCCTACGAAAAAGTATTGAACGAAATGCAAAAACAATACGACGAATTCTTGAAAAACAAAAAATCATAAGATCGATTGATTTCGTGTATTCATTCCTAATTCCTAAAAATGTGATCACTGCCTTCCTTAGTTCTCTAGGGGAGGTAGTGATTTTTAGGATGTAAAAATGAAAACAGTGGTTCTGAGGGTTTATGCGATGTGATACACATACATCTATAGGGGATTTATTATGAAAAAATATCGTCTTCTTTTCAAAATGAGTGCTGTCTTCTCTTACCTATTTTTCGTATTTGGCCTTTCCCAGCTGACGCTTATTGTCCAAAACTATTGGCAATTTTCTTCCCAGATTGGCAATTTCTTCTGGATTCAAAATATCTTGAGTTTGCTATTTATCGGAGTCATGATTTGGATTCTGATTAAGACAGGGCACGGTTATCTCTTTCGTATTCCAAGAAAAAAATGGCTTTGGTATTCGATTTTGACAGTATTAGTGGTAGTGCTCCAGATCTCTTTTAACGTTCAGACAGCTAAACATGTTCAGTCAACTGCTGAAGGTTGGGCTGTATTGATTGGTTATAGTGGGACTAACTTTGCAGAGCTAGGTATTTATATAGCCCTGTTCTTTCTGGTTCCACTGATGGAAGAGTTAATCTATAGAGGATTACTGCAACACGCCTTTTTTAAAGATTCG
>CAUVMH010000087.1:0-4773 GCA_963552835.1 uncultured Streptococcus sp.
AAATTAAGGAAATCAATACAGGAACTTATGTATTTGACAATGAACGTCTTTTTGAGGCTCTTAAAAACATCAACACCAACAATGCCCAAGGTGAGTATTATATTACTGATGTGATTGGTATTTTCCGTAATGCGGGTGAGAAGGTTGGCGCCTATACTCTCAAGGATTTTGATGAAAGTCTTGGGGTAAACGACCGTGTGGCTCTTGCCACTGCGGAAGCAGTGATGCGCCGTCGTATCAACCAAAAGCATATGGTTAATGGTGTTAGTTTTGTCAATCCAGAAGCAACTTACATCGATGTTGATGTCGAGATTGCTCCTGAAGTCCAAATCGAAGCCAACGTTACCTTGAAAGGTCAAACGAAGATTGGGGCGGAAACTGTTTTAACAAATGGAACTTATATCGTGGATAGTGCTATCGGAGCTGGAGCTGTGATTACGAATTCCATGATTGAGGAAAGTACAGTTGCAGATGGTGTGACAGTCGGTCCGTATGCTCATATTCGTCCAGGCTCAAGTCTAGCTTCCCAAGTTCACATTGGAAACTTTGTTGAAGTAAAAGGATCTTCAATCGGTGAAAATACCAAGGCAGGTCATTTGACCTATATCGGAAACTGTGAGGTAGGTAGCCATGTTAACTTTGGCGCAGGCACGATTACAGTTAACTACGACGGGAAGAATAAGTACAAGACTGTCATTGGCAATAATGTCTTTGTTGGATCAAACTCAACCATCATTGCTCCAGTGGAACTTGGTGATAATTCACTAGTTGGAGCTGGTTCAACGATTACAAAAGATGTTCCAGCTGACGCCATTGCTATTGGACGTGGACGTCAAGTTAATAAAGATGAATATGCACTACGTTTGCCTCATCATCCTAAGAATCAGTAGGAGTCTATCATGGAATTTGAAGAAAAAACGATTAGCCGGAAGGAAATCTATCAAGGTCCTATTTTTAAGCTGGTGCAAGATCAGGTGGAACTACCAGAAGGGAAGGGAACTGCCCAACGTGATCTGATTTTTCACAATGGAGGCGTATGTGTTCTAGCTGTGACAGCTGAGGATAAAATCGTCCTTGTTAAGCAATACCGAAAAGCTATTGAAGCTATCTCTTATGAAATTCCTGCTGGTAAACTGGAAATTGGTGAAAATGCAGATCCCATGTCGGCGGCTCTTCGTGAATTGGAGGAGGAAGTTGCCTATACGGGTAAGTTAGAGCTTCTATATGATTTCTACTCTGCTATTGGTTTTTGTAATGAAAAATTAAAACTCTACCTCGCAAGAGATTTAACTAAGGTGGAAAATCCTCGTCCGCAAGATGATGATGAAACCTTGGAAGTCCTAGAAGTAAGTTTAGAGGAAGCCAAGAACCTGATCCAGTCAGGTCATATCTGTGATGCCAAGACGATTATGGCAATCCAGTACTGGGAATTGCAAAAGAAATAGAGGAGTAGCCCATGGGAAAACCTTTGTTAACAGATGAAATAATCGAACGTGCCAATCGTGGGGAGAAAATCTCTGGGCCACCTCTTCAAGATGACGAGGAAACTAAAATTTTATCAACTTCTTCACAAAACTTTGGTTATTCACGTTCTAGAGACTATAATTCTATTCAAGATACTTTAACAATCGAAGTAGAGCCAACGATTCATAAGAGCCGTCGCATTGAGAATACCAAGAGAAATGTTTTTAACTCAAAATTAAACAGAATCTTATTTACAGTCATCCTACTCTTGATTTTACTTGTGTTGGCGATGAAACTTTTGTAATAGAAAAGGAAATAAAATGAAAATTGGAATCATTGCAGCAATGCCAGAAGAGCTCGTACACTTGACTCAGAATTTAGATCGAACACAAGAAGTCCAAGTCCTCGGAAATACTTACTACACTGGCACTGTTGGCAAGACAGAAGTTGTTCTAGTTCAGAGTGGGATTGGAAAGGTCATGTCAGCTATGAGTGTAGCTGTTTTAGCTGACCACTTCCAAGTAGATGCCGTTATCAATACAGGATCAGCAGGTGCAGTTGCAGAAGGGATTGCCGTTGGAGATGTAGTGATTGCGGATAAATTGGCTTACCATGATGTGGATGTAACTGCTTTTGGCTATGCTTATGGTCAGATGGCTGGTCAACCTCTTTACTTTGAATCCGATAAGAACTTTATCGCTAGGATTAAAGGAAACTTATCTCAATTAGAGCAGACCTGGCACCTAGGCTTGATTGCTACAGGAGATAGTTTTGTAGCTGGTGATGATAGGATTGCTAGTATCAAATCTCACTTTCCAGATGTTTTAGCAGTTGAAATGGAAGGGGCAGCGATTGCACAGGCAGCTCAGGCTCTTGGCCTACCTTTCTTAGTCATTCGTGCCATGAGCGACAATGCCAATCACGAGGCCTCTATCTCATTTGATGAGTTTATTATCGAAGCTGGACGTCGTTCTGCCCAAGTTTTACTGGCCTTTTTAAAGGCTATGGATTAAGCGGAAATTTGACAGTTTATCTAGCTTATGATAAGATTTAAGTAAAGAAAAGCTAGAAAACGTTTCAGAGGATATTATGAGTATTGAAATGACCGTCAGTGAGATTGCAGAGGTCTTAGGACTTTCTCGTCAAGCAATCAACAATCGTGTCAAAGAACTTCCTGAAGAGGACACGAAAAAAAATGACAAAGGTGTAACTGTAGTTACTCGAAGTGGCTTGATTAAGCTAGAAGAAATCTACAAAAAAACGATTTTTGAAGATGAACCAGTCAGTGATGATGTCAAACAACGCGAACTGATGGAAATCTTGGTCGATGAGAAGAATGCTGAAATTCTTCGATTGTACGAGCAACTCAAGGCCAAGGACCAGCAGTTGACAGAAAAAGATGAGCAGATGCGCATCAAAGATCGCCAGATTGCTGAAAAGGACAAACAGTTGGACCAACAGCAACAATTAACTCTTCAAGCCATGAAGGATCAAGAAACCTTGAAACTAGAGTTGGACCAAGCAAAAGAAGAAGTTCAAGCTACCAAAAAAGGCTTTTTTGCTCGCTTATTTGGAGGAAAATAAAGAAGCTGTTTGGGTTATTCACTAACCTGATAGCTTCTTTTATTATTTATGGTTTAAATCGAGTCGGAACTGAGGTAAAAAATGGAAAAATTAAGAGATTATATTGCCTTTGATTTGGAGTTCAATCAATACGAAGGGGTTACCCATTTAATTCAAGTATCAGCAGTTCGCTTTCAAAATGGTCAAGAAATAAGTGCCTTTGATTCTTATGTTCATACTACAGCACCTTTGAAGAGTTTTATCAATGGCTTAACTGGAATCACAGCTGAAACCTTGAAAGATGCGCCAATGGTGGAACAAGTTTTAAGAGATTTTCAGACCTTTGCTGGTAATTTACCTATGGTTGGTTACAATGCGGCCAAGAGTGATCTGCCTATTCTCTTGGAGCACGGTATCGATTATCGTGACCAGTATAAGGTTGATCTATATGATGAGGCTTTTGAACGGCGTAGTTCTGACCTACACGGGATAGCTAATCTTAAATTACAAACTGTCGCGAATTTTTTAGGTTTTCACGGGAAGTCTCATAACAGTTTAGAGGATGCCCGCATGACGGCGCGTGTTTACGAAGCCTTTTTAGAATCGGATGAAGGAAAGCTATTAATAGAAGACCAGAGTAGTTTTTCTCTGAATAATCCTTTCGGTGGCTTAGATTTATCTCAATTTTTAGACTAGGAGTGCCTATGAAACCTGAAAAACCTAAAAAGCTAGGTTTTAGGAAGATATACTATAACCTAGATAAAATACTATTTCTATTTTTCTTGATTTTCATGATGGTAGAGTTTGTTTGGTTGCCATTGAATTCATGGATAGCTGGCATACTTCTAAGACAAACAGGTTACTTGTTTATCTCCTACAATAACTTTTGGGCGATTATACAAGGCTCGCCTTTTGTCAGTTTAGCCTTTCTCATTTTAATAGTAATCAATCTTTTAGTGGCTTATTTTCAAATCTGTCTTTTGTTCATTGGGGCGCGTCACCTTCTCTATCATGAAAAGAGAACCCTGATTGAATATAGTCGAAAAGTCTTTCACCAGAGTTTTCTATTTGTCAAACGATTGAGCTTTTGTAAGATGGCCTTTGTCTTCTTTTATGTAGCTCTACTTTTTCCTTTTATTAGGAAAATTTTAAAAATCTACTATCTCAATAAGATTATTATCCCTGATTTTATCGTTACATACCTAGAAGATAAGAACTGGCTGGTAGGGCTGTTGATCATAGCATCCGCTTGGATCTTTCTCTACATTTCTGTTCGCTTCATGTTTGCCCTTCCTAAGATACTCTTTGAAAGAAAGACAGTAAGAGAAAGTGTGAAATATAGTCTCCAAAAGACGAAGAAAAACGTCCTTTTCTTCTCTTGGCATCTTCTACTCATTATCATTAAAACCTATCTCTTCTTCTTTGTTTTGTTAATTCCTTTGCTCTTTGCTCAGGCGGTAATGGATAATTTTACTCAAAAAGAATCCTTGATTCTTGGTGTGATTAATTTTATCTTGATTAAAAACCTCCATTACATGACTCTGACTTATTTCCTAGTGAAGTTTGTTTCCTTCTTGACAGGAGAAGAGTTGGAGATCATGCCAAGGCGAAAGAAAGACCATTTGATGAGGTGGGGAGTCATGGGGTGTGCAAGTATCTTCTTTGCTTTAGAAGGTTACATCTATTTGGAGTCTCCGGATACCAATACACCTTTAGTGATTTCGCACAGAGGAGTAAGTAATAAAA
>CAUVMH010000088.1:0-4747 GCA_963552835.1 uncultured Streptococcus sp.
GTTTACGGATATCCATGAATTTTTGAACCAAGTCACGGAAGTCGATTTCTGGTTGCTCGTAGAAGAGCCACATAACTTTGGCCGCGTCCATTGGAGAACCACCACCAAGAGCGATGATTGTATCTGGTTCAAATGCTTTCATCACTTCAGCACCACGTTCTACAGTTGTAATGTCTGGATCTGGTTCAACATCTGAGAAGACTTGGATCGTTACACGGTTGCTACGTGCGTTCAATTGATCGATCACACGTTGAACAAAGCCAAGTTTTTCGATAGATTTGTCAGTAACGATCATAACGCGTTCAATATCTTCACATGTTTGAAGGTATTGGATAGAGTTGCGCTCGAAGTAAATTTTTGAAGGAACTTTAAACCATTGCATATTATTTCTACGTTTCCCTACTTTCTTGATGTTTAGAAGGTTAATAGCGCTCACGTTATCACCAACTGAGTTACGTCCGTATGAACCACATCCAAGTGTTAATGATGGGATGAAGGCATTATATACGTCCCCGATACCACCGAAAGTAGATGGAGAGTTCCAGATAATCCGCATCGCTTTGATTTCAGTACCAAAGCGTTTAGCCAATTCTTCATCTTTTGTATGGATAGCTGCTGAGTGACCAAGTCCGTTAAATTCAACCATTTGACGAGCTTTTTTAAGACCGTCTTCTCTATCTTCAGCTTTCAAGACAGCGATAACTGGTGACAATTTTTCGCGAGTCAATGGCTCATTTGGACCTACTTCAGCACATTCTGCAGCCAAGATGTTTGTACCTTCTGGTACTTTAAAGCCTGCTTGTTCTGCAATCCATGTAGCTGGTTTACCAACGATATTTGCATTCAGTTTAGCACCAGCACAGTTCTTGCTGTTTGCTTTAGCACCAAAGCAGAATTCTTCAAGAAGAGCTTTTTCTTTTTTGTTTACAAAGTAAGTGTGGTATGACTTGAATTCCTCTACAAATTCGTCATAAACTTCCTTATCAATAATTACCGCTTGCTCAGATGCGCAGACCATACCATTGTCAAATGATTTAGACATCACGATATCATGAGCTGCTTGGCGAAGGTCAGCAGATTTTTCGATGTAAGCTGGTACGTTTCCGGCACCAACCCCAAGAGCTGGTTTCCCACAAGAGTAGGCAGCCTTAACCATGGCATTCCCACCTGTTGCAAGAATTGTTGCAATACCATCGTGGTTCATCAAAGCTGCTGTTGCTTCCATAGATGGTTGAGTAATCCATTGCACACAGTTTTCAGGTGCGCCAGCTGCGATTGCTGCGTCACGAACGATTTGCGCTGCGTGAGCAGATGACTCTTGAGCAGATGGGTGGAAGGCAAAAACGATTGGGTTACGTGTCTTCAAGGCAATCAATGCTTTAAAAATTGCTGTTGATGTTGGGTTCGTTGTTGGAGTGATACCACAGATAACTCCGACAGGCTCCGCAATCTTTGTCAATCCAGTAACAGGATCATCTTCGATAACACCAACAGTCTTCACACCACGCATGTTGTTGACAACGTGTTCACAGGCAAAGAGGTTTTTCGTTGCCTTGTCTTCAAATACACCACGACCAGTTTCTTCAACCGCATGTTGAGCAAGGATCCCGTGTGCATCAAGAGCTGCAACTGAAGCTTTTGCTACGATGTAATCTACTTGCTCTTGATTTAGTTTTCTCATTTCTTCAAGAGCTAGGAGACCTTTTTGCACAAGCTCGTCAACATGTTTTTCTGCCGCTAGTACTTTATCTTCTTGTTCAACAGTTTTCTTCTTATCAGCCATTATAGTCCTCCAATGGTTTCTGCCAAAAGGTTAGATGAAGATTTTAACCTTTGTTAATTATTTCACAATATAATTATACTCTATTCCTACAAATTTGTAAACACTTTCAACAAAAGTTCACAAACTTTTTATGGATTATTTTTTAAACATTGATATTTCAGGCTTTTTTACTAAAACCTCTATTTATTCTCAAAAATTTCACATACTTTTCTTTAAAAATATGTTAGCGCTTCCTTTCTTGTTATAAAATTAGCCCGGTTAAATAACCGAGCTAGTTTTATGGCTTAACACTGCCACTTGAAGCAGCATTCAATGCTTCTTTCATCATGTTAGAGTAGAGTTTACCTCCCTCTGCCATAGACTCTGAATCTGCCCCATAATGGACATAGTCTGTTCCAATCCAAATCTGCGGATTATTAATCGCTACTTGATACCAGTCTGCTACATATACAAAATCGTATTTCTTAGCAAGTTCAAGTTCGTATTGTCGCATCTTAACAGGAATACTACTTGGATCATTGGCTGTTCGGCCATCATATGGCGTGACTAAAATCAAGCGATGGCCTTTTGGCAAGAGCTCGATATACTGATCCAGCAATTCTTCATAATTGTCAACCGGATTGGTTCCCAATGCCAAGACGACGTTTTGAAGCAGTGTTTGGTTAGCAATATCGTTCTTGAAAAATTCCAGACCAGACACTAAATTACGGCTAACCACTGCATCGACTTGAGCGTCAGGTATAGCCTCTTGGATCCATTCAGCGGAGCGCAAGGTGACCGAATCACCAATAACAGTCGTTCCCTCTGCCACGTTATAATTTGTTGCAGTTTTCTGGTCTGCGTGCTTACGGGTTGTCTGCATTTTCGTATCGGCTTGGTTCAAAGAATTGACAATCAGGCTTTCCTCAAAGGCACCCACAGACGGAGCTGTGATGGTGATAATAAGCAAGATAAATGTCAGCGGAATGAAACTGTAGAAAATCGGCTTGGTGATGGAACTTACATTCATCTCCTTGCCAAAAATCCGAGGCTTCCGTCCAGCTAAAGTCGGCTCTAAGATATAGAAGGAAAGAGCCGCGAAACCAAAACTCAAGATTGTAGTCAAAAGGACGGCCCCACCATTGCTCATCAACTGAGTAAAAATAATATAGAAAGGCCAATGGAAGAGGTAAACACCGTAGCTAGTATCTGCAATAAAGTTGAGAGGACTAGGCTCCTTAATATTTGGCAATTTATCGTGCAAGATGCGGGTTGCTGCTATCATGACACAGGCCAGAAGTGTTGAAATCAAGAAACCAAATAAATAAGTCCACAAGCTGTCAAATTTCAAAATAAAGCTAAGCAAAAGAAGAAGAACAAAACTGCCAGCTAAAGCGATCAAGACTTGCTTGATTTCGACCTTTTCTTCCAGTTTCTTCATCTGAACGCCCACATTTCCGACTCCAGAGAAAGTCGCCAGCACTGTCCCAGCAAAGAAAGGAAAGACATGGGTCAAACTTGAGAAATAAATATTGGAGTAATTCTTGCTGAAAAAGGCTCCGATAAACATAGCCAAGAAACTGAACAGAAACAGAGCAGCTGAAGTCAGAGAAATCAGCCCCCGATACTGAGCAACTGACTTGCTAATCTTACTGATGCCCCAAGCAGCCAAGCCCCAGAGGATATAGTAATGCACTTCCAGTGCCAAACTCCAAGTGTGAATCAGCAAATGCGGCACAAACTGGCTTTCATAACTACCGCCCGACATCATTTCATAAAAATTGGTCACAAAGCCAAGCGCAGCTGAAATCTGCGTCCCGATACCTGCTACAAAATCCCGACGAATCAATAAAGTAAAGGGCATGATGACCAAAATCATAAAAACGAGCGGAGGAACGATACGATAAAAGCGCCGTTTCAGAAAGCCCATAATATCAATCGTCCGACTTCTTGTAAACTCATCAATCAATAATGAAGTAATCAAAAATCCTGAAAAAGTGAAAAAGATGTCCACTCCAATAAAACCTCCAGGAAAAACTCCCTGAAAGTAATGATAGAGTAACACCAAGACCAGTCCAGTAATCCGAACCAGTGAAAACCATCTAATGCGCATTTTGATAAATTCCTTGCTTGAACGTTCCTTCATAGACGACATTACTTTCTGTCGTCAGTTTTCCTTTACCATTGGCCTGACCGTTGGCAAATTCACCTTCATATTTCCAACCAGCCTTCGATGTAAAAGTACCCTTACCATCAAAAGTACCATTTTTGAAATGCCCTTTATAGCTATCCCCATTTTTAAAAGTCAGGGTACCTTCGCCGTTCATTTTTCCGTGAACTAGACTGCCTTCATATTTTATCTTACCTTGATCCAGCGTTAGCGCACCCTTACTAGAGATATTGGAGGTAAACACTAAAATTGCTGACAATGCAATCACAGTCACTGCTAAGATTTCTAGATTCTGACGGGTCAGATAGATTTTATATTTATCGTAAAATTCTTTTATTTTATCCATTTTTCATCCATTTAAGCGTTCTAGCCACTTGTGGCAACCAGCCAAAATCAGCTCATAAGTCTCATCGAAATCACCTGTGTACCAAGGATCCGGCACACCGAGATCAGCAAACTGGTAGATTTTATCCTGAAAATCCGCTGGCGCCATTTTCTTCAAATCTCGAATATTGGCTTCATCCATGCCGATGATATAATCAAATTCTGCAAAATCTTGCGCTGAAATCTGCTGAGAAGTCTTTCCTTTGTCATAAGAAATCGTATGCTTCTTAAAAATAGCCTGAGTCCCCTGATGTATAGGGTTTCCATGCTCCCAGCTGGACGTCGCACGACTCTCAATGTGTATATCATCGGTCAGACTTTTCATAACAAACTCTGCCATCGGACTACGGCAGATATTTCCTAAACAAACAAATACAATTTTCTTCATAGATCTATTATACCAGAATAAAAAGAAAACTGCGGAGCTTTCT
>CAUVMH010000089.1:0-4612 GCA_963552835.1 uncultured Streptococcus sp.
TACAAGGCGGCTGTGGATGCTTACCTTGAAAGCCCAGAAAAATTTGAAGCTATTAAACAAGACCTGGTAGATGAGATGTGGAAAGTTGCCCAGCGTGAATTGGCAACAGGTTTCTACTATAGCACACCTACAGAAAATGAACAGTTGTTTGGTGCACGTCGTAAAATCCCTGAATACAAGTTTGTCGCTGAGGTGGTTTCTTATGATGATGCAACCCAGACAGCAACCATTCGTCAACGGAATGTTATCAATGAAGGAGATCAAGTTGAGTTTTATGGACCAGGTTTCCGTCATTTTGAAACCTATATCGAAAATCTTCACGATTCTAAAGGCAATAAAATCGACCGTGCTCCAAATCCAATGGAACTCTTGACCATTAAGGTTCCTCAACCTGTGCAAGCTGGGGATATGGTTCGAGCTCTCAAAGAAGGTCTTATCAATCTCTATAAGGAAGACGGGACAAGTGTCACAGTTCGTGCCTAGATAAGGAAAAGTGAATGATTCAAGTGCAAGGATTGTTGGTAGATAATGAAAGCAGATGTGTTCACTATCATGGTGAAAAGGATATTATTTCCCTCCAGTGCTATGAGTGTAAAAAATACTATGCTTGCTATCAGTGCCACAATGCTATAGAAACGCATTTGTTTTCACCTTACCCCTTGACGCTTGCGGAGGATCGACCGATTTTATGTGGGGCTTGTATGAGGACAATAACATTTCAAGAATATCAAAAACAAATAGCCTGCCCTTATTGCAAATCTCCATTTAATCCAGGGTGTAAACAACACTATTCCTACTATTTCAAATAAAATGAATCTATCCAAGTTCTAAACTTGGATTTTTCAATTTATTTCGGAAAATATAGAAAAAGTGGAAACACATTTCATCATAAAATGAGAAACTTATCTATACAGTGGTATAAAAATAGCAAAAATAAAAATAAATCATCTGAAACGCTTCCAACGTAAGTAAAAAGTTGACAAAAACAAATTTTAGGACTAAACTAAGTAAGTAAATTTTAAATAAAAGGAGAATTCATCATGAATTTAACATTTTTCGGTCTATGTCTTGCCTGTATGGGTGTATCCCTTGCAGAAGGATTTTTGATGAACGGTTTGTTCAAGTCTGCAGCACGCCAACCAGATATCATCCCACAATTGCGTAGTTTGATGATCATGGGGATTGCCTTTATCGAAGGAACATTCTTTGTAACTCTCGTATTTTCATTTATCATCAAATAAAGAGAAGTATAAAATGGAAAAGGGAGGATTCTAGATGGAAGAAAGTATCAATCCAACCATCAATATTGGTCCTGTTACCTTTGATTTAACCTTGACAGCATTGACTTTGTTGTCTGTGGCACTGATTTTTGCCTTTATCTATTGGGCAAGTCGTAATATGACTGTGAAACCCAAAGGAAAGCAAAATGTACTAGAGTATCTCTATGACTTTGTAGTCGGATTTACAGAACCCAACGTAGGTTCTCGGTACATGAAAGATTACTCACTCTTTTACTTGTGTTTATTTCTTTTTATGGTTATCGCAAACAATCTTGGTTTGATGGCGAAACTTCAAACTACAGATGGGACAAACCTTTGGACATCGCCAACTGCAAATCTCCAGTTTGACTTGGCTTTGTCATTTGGAATTATCCTGATGACCCATATAGAAGGAATTCGTCGCCGTGGTGTTAAAAAGTATCTGAAAGGCTTTGTAACCCCAGGTTTTATGACACCGATGAATCTCCTTGAAGAAGTCACGAATTTCCTATCACTTGCTTTGCGGGTGTTCGGGAATATCTTTGCCGGAGAAGTGATGGCAAGCTTGCTTATTACTCTTTCTCATCAGGCTCTTTATTGGTATCCAGTCGCATTTGTTACCAATCTTGTCTGGACGGCATTCTCTGTGTTTATTTCCTGTGTTCAGGCCTATGTATTCACAGTCTTGTCTTCAATGTATCTAGGAAATAAAATTAATGATGAAGAGTAGAAAGGAGTAAATGATGCACGTAACAGTAGGTGAATTGATTGGTAACTTTATTTTAATTGCTGGCTCTTTTATCCTTTTGATCGTCTTAGTCAAAAAATACGCATGGTCAAACTTGACAAGTGTCTTCGAAGAACGCGCCGAAAAGATTGCTGCTGATATTGATGGTGCTGAACAAGCTCGTCAAAAAGCAGAAACTCTTGCTCAAAAGCGTGAAGATGAATTAGCAGGAAGCCGTAGCGAAGCTAAAACTATCATCGAGAATGCTAAGGAGACAGCTGAAAAGAGCAAATCAGATATTCTGGCTGAAGCTAAGCTAGAAGCTGGTCGCTTGAAAGAAAAAGCTAACCAAGAAATTGCGCAAAACAAAGCTGAGGCTTTACAAAGCGTTAAAGGTGAGGTAGCAGATTTGACAGTTAGTTTAGCTGGAAAAATCATCTCACAAAACCTTGACAGTCATGCCCATAAGGAACTCATTGATCAGTATATCGATCAGCTAGGAGAAGCCTAATGGACAAGAAAACAGCAAAGGTAATTGAAAAATACAGCATGCCTTTTGTCCAATTAGTGATTGAAAAAGGAGAAGAGGACCGGATTTTTTCAGACTTGGATCAAATCAAGCAAGTCGCAGAAGAAGCGGGCTTACCCTCTTTTTTAGCTCAGGTGGCAGTTGATGAGTCAGATAAGGAAAAAACAGTTCGTTTCTTTCAAGACTCTGTGTCACCTTTAATGCAAAACTTTATTCAAGTTCTGGTTTACAATCACAGAGCAAATCTTTTTTATGAAGTAATTGCAGATTGTTTGAATCGCCTTGAAAAAGAGACCAATCGTTTTGTTGTCACGATTTCTTCAGCCCATCCTTTAACAGATGAACAGAAGGAACGTCTGCTCCCATTGATAGAGAAAAAAATGTCTCTGAAAGTGCGGAGCGTCAAAGAACAAATTGATGAAGGACTCATTGGTGGTTTTGTCATTTTTGCTAATCACAAGACAATTGACGTGAGTATTAAACAACAACTTCGAGTTGTTAAAGAAAATTTGAAATAGAAAGTGGTGTTCTTTTGGCAATTAACGCACAAGAAATCAGCGCTTTAATTAAGCAACAAATTGAAAATTTCAAACCCAATTTTGATGTATCTGAAACAGGTGTTGTAACCTATATCGGGGACGGAATTGCGCGTGCTCACGGCCTTGAAAATGCCATGAGTGGAGAGCTGTTGATTTTTGAAAACGGCTCTTATGGGATGGCGCAAAACTTGGAGTCAACAGACGTTGGGATTATCATCCTAGGTGACTTTACAGATATTCGTGAAGGCGATACAATTCGTCGTACAGGTAAAATCATGGAAGTTCCTGTTGGTGAGAGCCTTATTGGACGTGTTGTGGATCCACTTGGTCGTCCAGTTGACGGTCTTGGAGAAATCCATACTGATAAGTCTCGTCCAGTAGAAGCGCCGGCTCCTGGTGTTATGCAACGTAAGTCTGTATCAGAACCATTGCAAACAGGTTTGAAAGCTATTGATGCCCTTGTTCCGATTGGTCGTGGTCAACGTGAGTTGATTATCGGTGACCGTCAGACAGGGAAAACAACCATCGCTATTGATGCTATTTTGAACCAAAAAGGTCAAGATATGATCTGTATCTATGTAGCGATTGGACAAAAAGAGTCAACTGTTCGTACGCAAGTTGAAACACTTCGTCAGTACGGTGCCTTGGACTACACAATCGTTGTGACAGCTTCTGCTTCACAACCTTCTCCATTGCTCTTCCTAGCTCCTTATGCTGGGGTTGCCATGGCAGAAGAGTTTATGTACCAAGGGAAGCATGTTTTGATCGTTTATGATGATCTTTCAAAACAAGCGGTCGCTTATCGTGAACTCTCTCTCTTGCTTCGTCGTCCACCAGGTCGTGAAGCCTTCCCTGGGGATGTTTTCTACCTTCATAGCCGTTTGCTTGAGCGTTCAGCTAAGGTTTCTGATGAACTTGGTGGTGGTTCAATCACAGCTCTACCATTTATCGAGACACAAGCAGGAGATATCTCTGCTTATATCGCAACCAACGTGATTTCAATCACAGATGGTCAAATCTTCCTTGGCGATGGTCTCTTCAATGCGGGTATTCGTCCAGCTATCGATGCGGGTTCATCTGTATCCCGTGTAGGTGGTTCTGCACAAATCAAAGCTATGAAGAAGGTTGCTGGTACACTTCGTATCGACCTTGCTTCATATCGTGAGTTGGAAGCCTTCACTAAGTTTGGTTCTGATTTGGATGCGGCTACTCAAGCTAAGTTAAATCGTGGACGTCGTACCGTTGAAGTTCTGAAACAACCAGTTCATAAACCATTACCTGTTGAGAAACAAGTAACCATTCTTTATGCTTTGACACATGGTTTCTTGGATACGATTCCTGTAGATGACATTGTTCGTTTTGAGGAAGAGTTTCATGATTTCTTTGATGCACAACATCCAGAGATTTTGGAAACTATTCGTGAAACAAAAGACTTGCCAGAAGAAGCAGTCTTGGATGCTGCGATTACAGAGTTTCTCAATCAATCCAGCTTCCAATAAGAATAGAGGTGTCAGATGGCAGTATCTCTAAATGATATTAAAACAAAAATCGCCTCAAC
>CAUVMH010000090.1:0-4603 GCA_963552835.1 uncultured Streptococcus sp.
TTGACTTTAGAAGAGCGAGTAGAGGAAGTAGCTAAAATGTTGGCTGGGGAAAATGTAACCGAAGCTGCCCTTACCCAAGCTAGAGAATTATTGCAAACGAGGATGAAATAAATGACAGACTATTATGTAATTGGAGATGTTCACGGGAAAGCAGGTATGCTAGAAGATCTGCTCAAAACCTGGGATGGTCAAACTCAGTTGCTCTTTCTAGGGGATTTGATTGACCGTGGTGAAGACAGTCGCCGTGTTCTAGAAATGGTCAAAGACTTGGTCGACAATCAAGGGGCTATCTGTCTATCAGGAAACCACGAGTATATGTTTTTGACTTGGTTGGACAAACCTGAAGAAAGCTATGACCACTATCGTCGCAATGGTGGTGATACAACCATTAACTCAATCCTAGGTCGTCCCTTGGATGCACCTGTGGATGCAGTTGAAGACGCTAAACGCGTCGAGACGGAAGCAACCGATTTAGTCGATTTTATTCGTCAAATGCCTTTTGTTGTTGAGACAGACAAGTATATCTTTGTTCATGCTGGTATTGATTTGACCTTGGATGATTGGCATGAAACCACAGATTACAAGAAAGTCTGGCTCAGAAAACCATTCCACGAAGCCGAAAATCATACTGGAAAAACCATTGTCTTTGGGCATACACCGGTTTATGGTTTGCTCAAGCAAGACCGAGGTACAGCTGAGCTTTGGATAACAGATGATGGCAAGATTGGCATGGATGGAGGAGCTGTCTATGGTGGTGTCCTTCATGGGATCGTCTTTACAGACCAAGGAATGACAGAACACCACTTTATCGAAAATGATGGCTTTGTTGCCGAAGATTAGTACTCCTAACAGGGTATGGTCTTGTCAAAATGTTAAAAACAATTTATAATTAATAGATACCCTGAAAGGAAGAGCATCATGAACTTAGAAGAATTGAAAAAACGACAGGAGAAGATCCGGAACTTTTCTATTATCGCCCATATTGACCACGGAAAGTCAACGCTGGCAGACCGCATTTTGGAAAAGACTGAGACGGTTTCTAGTCGTGAAATGCAAGCCCAACTTCTGGATAGTATGGATCTTGAGCGTGAACGTGGGATTACCATTAAACTCAATGCCATCGAGCTCAATTATACTGCTAAAGACGGAGAGACTTATATTTTTCACTTGATAGACACACCTGGGCACGTGGACTTTACCTATGAAGTGTCGCGTTCGCTCGCTGCCTGTGAAGGGGCGATTTTGGTGGTCGATGCCGCCCAAGGGATTGAGGCTCAAACCCTTGCCAATGTCTATCTAGCCTTGGACAATGATTTAGAAATCCTTCCAGTCATTAACAAGATTGACCTACCGGCAGCCGATCCTGAGCGCGTACGCACAGAGATTGAGGATGTCATTGGACTGGATGCCAGTGAAGCAGTTTTGGCTTCTGCCAAGGCTGGTATTGGTATTGAAGAAATCCTCGAGCAAATCGTGGAAAAAGTCCCAGCACCAACTGGTGATGTGACGGCGCCACTTAAGGCCTTGATTTTCGACTCTGTCTACGATGCCTACCGTGGGGTTATCCTCCAAGTTCGTGTTATGGACGGAGTGGTCAAACCTGGCGATAAGATTCAGCTCATGAGCAATGGCAAGACCTTTGATGTGACGGAGGTCGGAATTTTTACACCCAAAGCAGTAGGGCGTGATTTCCTAGCGACTGGTGATGTTGGTTATATTGCGGCTTCTATCAAGACGGTTCAAGACACGCGTGTCGGAGATACAGTGACCCTAGCAAACAATCCTGCAACTGAGCCACTTGATGGCTACAAGCAAATGAACCCTATGGTCTTTGCAGGACTTTACCCAATCGAATCAAATAAGTACAATGACCTTCGTGAAGCCCTTGAAAAATTGCAGCTCAACGATGCCAGCTTGCAGTTTGAACCTGAAACGTCACAGGCTCTTGGATTTGGTTTCCGTTGTGGATTCCTTGGGCTTCTCCATATGGATGTTATCCAAGAGCGTTTAGAGCGCGAGTTCAACATTGACCTCATCATGACAGCTCCATCAGTTATCTATAAGGTTAACCAGACTGACGGTGAGTCTATGGATGTGTCAAATCCATCGGAATTCCCAGACCCAACTAAGATTGCGACTATTGAAGAGCCTTATGTTAAGGCGCAAATCATGGTACCACAGGAGTTTGTCGGAGCAGTGATGGAATTGGCTCAGCGCAAGCGTGGGGACTTTGTGACCATGGACTATATTGATGATAATCGTGTCAATGTTATCTATCAGATTCCACTTGCTGAAATCGTCTTTGACTTCTTTGATAAGCTCAAGTCTTCGACGCGTGGTTACGCAAGCTTTGACTACGAATTGTCAGAGTACCGCCCATCTAAGCTGGTCAAAATGGATATCCTTCTCAATGGAGACAAGGTGGACGCCCTCAGCTTTATCGTTCACAAGGATTTTGCCTACGAACGTGGGAAACTCATCGTGGATAAACTTAAGAAAATCATCCCTCGTCAACAATTTGAGGTGCCGATCCAAGCAGCTATTGGGCACAAGATCGTGGCTCGTACAGATATCAAGGCCCTTCGTAAGAACGTACTTGCCAAATGTTATGGTGGTGACGTTTCTCGTAAACGCAAACTCCTTGAAAAACAAAAAGCTGGTAAGAAACGCATGAAAGCCATCGGATCAGTAGAAGTACCACAAGAAGCCTTCCTTAGCGTCTTGAGCATGGATGAAGAATAGAAATAGAAAATAAAACTCTTGAAGATTCTTCAAGAGTTTTTGATTTAAATGTGAGCAATAAAATCGGAAACTAACAGAATAGATTAGGTCAGAATTTGACAGAAGTTCTTATTTTTCTTATAATGCAGATGGAGAGGTGGTAGGATGAAAAAATTATTGATTTTAGGTACTGTAGTTACTGTTAGTGCTTTTTTAGCTTCATGCTCCAATAATTCGCAAACAGCAACCGAAGAAAGTTCGACTGCGGTTGTTAGGTCTTCTAGCAGTCAGGAAACGAGTAGCTCTAGCTCTGCCGTTTCTGAAGCGAAAAAGGAAGAGACGCAAATCATCGGTTCGAATGAATATGGATTTGTCAAGGTACCCAAATCATGGGTTCGATTCCATGAAGTAGAAGGTGGAAATGATATACAGTATTGTGATGGAACAGATATCAACATTGTTACGCTGAATACCTTCAAGGCTGATCAGTTCAATATCAGCGAAGAAGAATATGCTAAACTGGATGTTGTGACTGTCTCATCTAGTATTTTAACTTCTAAAGAACAAAGCTCTGATTTCAGTAAGGTCTGGGGCTCCAAATCGACCATTGGAGGTTATGAAGCCTATGTTGTCAATGCAATTGCTAAGTCAGGGAAATACCTCATTACCTGGGTTTTCCGATCAAATGATGGTAAAATCCGCTATGTTTCACTTGAAGGGGATGGGGAAACTTTAAAAACAATCTTACCGATGATTGAAAGTAGCTGGTCAACTACTAAAGTTGAATAAATGAAAAAAGAAGATCCTTGGTCTTCTTTTCATTTTTTTTACGAATAGATAGATGAGTAGCAAAAGAAACGGAGTTGTATATGAAGATCACAAACTATGAGATTTACAAATTGAGAAAAGCTGGGCTGACCAATCAACAAATTTTAACTGTTCTTGAATACGACGAGACTGTAGATCAGGAGCTCTTGCTGGGTGATATTGCAGAAATTTCAGGTTGTCGTAATCCTGCTGTCTTTATGGAACGCTATTTCCAGATAGATGATGCACAGTTGGAGAAGGAGTTTCAGAAATTTCCATCCTTCTCGATTCTTGATGACTGTTATCCTTGGGATCTGAGCGAGATTTATGATGCTCCAGCACTCTTGTTTTATAAAGGAAATCTGGACTTGTTGAAGTTTCCAAAGGTTGCTGTTGTAGGGAGTCGTTCATGTTCTAGTCAGGGAGCAAAGTCGGTTCAGAAAGTCATTCAAGGTTTGGAAAACGAGTTAATCGTGGTCAGTGGTTTGGCCAAAGGGATTGATACGGCTGCCCATATGGCTGTACTCCAAAATGGTGGAAAAACCATTGCAGTGATTGGAACAGGTTTGGATGTGTTTTATCCTAAAGCCAATAAACGCTTGCAGGAGTACATTGGCAATGACCATCTGGTTCTCAGTGAATATGGACCTGGCGAGCAACCTCTGAAATTTCATTTTCCAGCTCGAAATCGTATCATAGCAGGACTGTGTCGTGGGGTTATTGTAGCAGAGGCAAGAATGCGTTCAGGCAGTCTCATCACCTGTGAGCGTGCTATGGAGGAAGGGCGCGATGTCTTTGCCATTCCAGGGAACATTTTAGATGGCCATTCAGATGGCTGTCATCACCTGATCCAAGAGGGAGCAAAACTGGTCACCAGCGGTCAAGATGTGTTGGCTGAGTTTGAATTTTAAGGAAAAATTGTTCACTCAGATAAACCTTTCTTCTATACTATAGGAGTTAAGTCTTGACAGCTATAGAAAAATGGTTTACACTTTATAAAGTTTATTACTTTGAAAAGGTGTGATAGTGTGGCTACGGCAACAAAGAAGAAAAAATCAACAGTTAAGAAAAATCT
>CAUVMH010000091.1:0-4598 GCA_963552835.1 uncultured Streptococcus sp.
TCGACTTCTCCAAAGAGCTTAACCGCAATCAGATTGACCAAGGCCAAAATCGTTAAAAAAACAATCTGAATCAACCAACTAGGCCAAGAAGGAAACCAAAACTGAACATAATGCGAAATCGCAGTGATTTCTGCCATACCGATAAAGACAACAGACAACCAATAAGACCAAACAGAGAAATACCCCCAGCCTTTCCCCAAATGACGGGTGATAAAGTTGATAAAAGTATGTTGTTCTGGATCCTGATATAGCATCTCCCCAACAGCCCTCATCATCAAAAACATAAAGGCTCCTGTAATCATGTAAATCAGGATGATAGAAGGTCCAGTAAGGCTGATAGAACGACCAGCACCTAGGAAAAGTCCTGTTCCGATTGTCCCCGCAATGGCCATCACCTGAACATGGCGATTGGTTAAACCACGCTCCATTTTATTTTTTTTCTTATTTGAACTCATATAGTCTCCTATTTATTCAAAAAATCAAAAAGGAGTTGAGCAAGTCAAGACCTCCACTACTCCGTTTTCATTCTATTTAGGCTGTTTTTTCAACCTTTAAAATTTTGACATCGTAACTACCAACAGGTGTCTCAATCGTAACAATATCGCCTGTTTTTTTGCCGATCAAAGCTTGTCCAATAGGACTTTCATTTGATACCTTCCCAGCGAAAGCATCCGCACCTGCAGAACCGACGATGATGTAGACTTCTTCTTCCTCTTCACCGATTTCTTGAATGGTTACGGTCTTACCGATAGCTACCTCATCTTGGGCAACTGCATCGCTATTAACAATTTCAGCATAGCGAATTTTTGTTTCTAGACTTGAAATTTGTCCTTCAACAAAAGCTTGTTCATCCTTAGCTGCTTCATACTCACTATTTTCTGAAAGGTCTCCATAGGAACGAGCAATCTTGATACGCTCTACGACTTCGGGACGACGAACTAGTTTCAATTCTTCTAATTCTTTTTCTAACTTTTTCTTTTCTTCAAGGGTCATTGGGTAAGTTTTTTCTGCCATTTTTTCAACTTTCTTTTCTATTACTTTTTTAAAACAAAATTATGTGGAAAACCACATAATTTTAGTTTGAACTACTTGATTGTGTTAATTTACTATTGATATGTTCTGCAACGTTTTGGTCATGCTCTTCTTTTGTCGTTGCAAAGTATACTTTACCGTCTTCAACATTAGCTACAAAGTACAAGTACTCACTCTTTGTCTGATTTACACTTGCTTCAATCGCATCGAGGCTTGGACTATCAACTGGTCCGGGCATGAGGCCAAGATGTGTATAAACATTATAAGGTGAATCAATCGTAGTATCAATTGCAGTATCATCAGCCAAGCTAATCTTTTGGCCAAGTTTTCCTTCAGCATACAAGATAGCAATGTTGCTTTGAAGTGGCATACCAAGATTCAAGCGGTTATAGAAGACTCCCGCAATCAATTTACGATCTTCGGTCTTAGCCCCTTCTTTTTCGACAAGAGAAGCAATACTGAGCAATTCATTAACTGTCAGATTCTTTTCTTTGATCGTAGTGTAATACGGTGACATGGCCTTGTCCATAGCTGCTAACATATCATCAATCAAGCTTTCAACTGTGGTGCTGTCTTTGATAGTGTAGGTTGCTGGGAAAAGGTAACCTTCAAGGCGATAACGAACGCCACTGTCTTTTGTTGGAAGACTTCCAAGAAGGTTTGGATACTTAGCTACTAGTTGGGAGATGAAGGTTTCATCTTGAGCTTTTGCCAGGAAAGCATCCGCTGTAAGAGGTTCTTTAAAATCACCTTGGAGTTGACCTACTGTCTGAGCAATTTGCTCTAAGGTATAACCTTCTGGAATAGTTAAGTTCGCAAGCACTGGTTCTTGAGGTTCAGGAGTTCCACCTTTTTGCAATTCTTGAATCAAGTCATCCGTACTCATGCTCTTCTTCAAATTGTAATAACCTGACTTCAAATCTGAACCCTTATACTTAGCATAAATACTAAAGATAAGTCCATGTTTGACCAAACCAGATTTTTCCAAAGTGCTCCCAATTTGTTGCACGTTTGATCCTTCTGGAATTTGAACTGTCACATACTCCTTAGAGCTCGCATCAATAGGTTTCAAAGAGTCTTGAACGTAACCGTATCCAAAGTATCCACCAGCAGCCACAAGCACCAAGAGGACTAAAAAGGTTACTAGGAAGCCTTTGGCCTTTGATTTCTTCTTTTTCTTGGTTGGGTTTTTGCCTTTACGACGACGGTTACGACGTGATTCCTCCGTTAATCTGTCTGAGGATCCAGTTGAAGCTAGCGCTTCAGCTTTATTCTCAGAAGAAGGAATTGATGTATTGGCCTCTTCTGTCTTATAAGTCACATCTATCTTGGTCGGAGTATCGTTAAATTCTTTTTCTTCAGGTTCAAGTTCAACTGGTTCCACCTTAGGTTGAACGGACTCCACTACAGGTTCTTCAGCTGGATGAATCGGTTCTACTAGAGGTTCTTCAGATTCTACAACTTCAATCTTGTCAATGACAGGCTGTCTAATCTCTTTATCCTCTTTTTCATCCGTTTCATCAGCTTCAGCACTCGAAAGTGGAGGAACACTCGGCGCATTCTTTAGAATTTTATCGACAACAGATAGGGAATCAGCCATCAACTCTTCTGTTGAAGCATCAGATTCAGGATTTGCAGGAGTTACTGAACTAGCTTGAGATGATGAAGCTGTCAGATTTGGAATGTCTACTTCTTTCTCTTTTCTATCTTGTTCTTTTACTCTCTCTAAATCACGTAGAATCTGCTCTTTAAAGCTTAATTTTTCTTCTTCTCTTGATTTTTCAGTCAAAAGCATTACCTCCTTGTTGACAATCCATAATATTATATCTTAAAAGTTACAGAAAAGCAACAAAACATCCCTTTCTATAGCTATGATTCTCATTTTTTAAGGTTGCCAAACCATATCATACCAACTTTCACCCGCAAAGCTTGACTGGGATACCCCTTCATTCACAAATCCATTTTTTTCATAATAAGGGATGAGATAATCATGACAGGTCAAATTAATACCTTCTCGTTCATGTTCTAAAGCGACTTCTTTCAGAGCCCTTAACAGTCTTTTCCCCACGCCCAAAGCTTGTGCCTCCTTAGCTATGGAGAGACAGGTCACAGAGATATAACCTCCAGGTCGATGGCTATAGTCTTTTATCTCTTCTGTAAAGGACTGATCTTGTAGATGACGATGTGGGACAACTGGACCTTCGATATACCCAAGGATACGTCCCTCCTTTTCAGCTACGAGAAAACTGGTCTGAATTTCACGTAAGTGCGCCTCAAAGACCGAACGAGGAATGGCTTCTTCAAGTGAGAAATTCTCCAGCTCTATCTCTAAAATTTGATCTAAATCCGAAAATCTTGCTTTTCTGATTTTCATACTTCCTCCTGATAAAAAGGATTGGCCCAAATCAGATTCCATCCCGAAAATCTTGCGCATGAAGCTTCTGGCGCTTCTTCCTCAACAAAGCCATTCATCTCAAAATAAGAGAGCAGGTCATCAGGACAAGTCAAGCGAAGATACTCATACCCTCCTTCCACTGCCACTTGTTTCAAACTAGCAAGAAGAAGGGTCCCCAAACCTTGCCTGCGATGGTCAGGATGAATAGCAAATGATCTTATTTCTATCCATGTGGGATGAAGAGACTGAGACTCTCCTAAAACATAGCCCACGGGCTGGTTTTCATCTCTAGCTACAAGAAAGGTATCCGCAATCTTACGGATACTCTCTTCTAAAAATTCGTAGCTCACTATTTCTTCTGAGGATAAACAAGATTCTTCAATTGCTACAATTTCTTCTAAATCCGATAAAGTAGCCCGTCCTATGGTGATTGGAATTTCCATTCTTTTTTCTTATTGGACGTTACTTGTCAAATTAGACAAAAGACGTTCAAATGAGTACTCATAGGTTTGGATGTCTCCTGCTCCCATAAAGACATAGACTGCATTATCATGCTCAAGGAGTGGTGATACATTTTCAACTGTGATGACTTGGCTTTTCTTCTTAATTTTATCTGCTAGGTCTTCTACCTTGACGTCACCATGGTCCACCTCACGGGCTGATCCATAGATTTTCGCCAAATAAACAGCATCTGCCTGGCTCAAAGCTTTAGCAAAGTCGTCCAATAAGGCAATGGTTCTAGTGAAAGTGTGTGGTTGGAAGATTGCAACAATTTCCTTGCTTGGGTATTTCTGACGAGCCGCATCTAAGGTCGCAATGATTTCCGTTGGATGGTGGGCGAAATCATCAATAATAATAGTACCATTGACAACCTTTTCAGTGAAACGACGCTTGACACCAGCAAATGTTTTCAAGTGTTCACGTACCAAGTTCAAGTCAAACCCTGCTGTATAAAGTAAACCAATAACGGCTGTCGCATTCATGATATTGTGACGACCAAAGGTTGGAATGTGGAATTGACCCAACTCTTGTCCGCGGAAATGAACTGTGAAGGTCGAACCAGTTGTGGAACGTAGAAGGTCGCTAGCTACAAAGTCATTTCCCTCAGCATCAAAGCCATAGTAATAGATTGGAGCATTGGCTGTAATCTTACGCAACTCAGCATCCTCAC
>CAUVMH010000092.1:0-4517 GCA_963552835.1 uncultured Streptococcus sp.
TTAAAGGCCAAGAAAAAATATGTACGAACTGGTTGGGGAGGGGCTGAAAACTATGTGCAGCTTTTTGATACCATTGAACAAAACGGCGTTGCACTTGAAGTGACGCCTTATTTCCTAATCAACGTGTCTGGGGAAGGGGAAGGTTTTTCCATGTGGAGTCCGACACCTTGTGATGTTTTGGCGACGGATTGGGTAGAAGTGCATGACTAGACGCGTATTGATTACGGGAGTGAGTTCAGGTATCGGTCTAGCTCAAGCTCGCCTCTTTTTAGAGAATGGCTATCAAGTTTATGGTGTGGATCAAGGAGAAGGGCCAGATTTAGATGGTGATTTCCACTTTTTACAGAGGAATTTGACCTTGGACTTGGAGCCTATTTTTGACTGGTGTCCTCAGGTGGATGTTTTGTGCAATACTGCAGGAGTTTTGGATGATTACAAACCACTTTTGGAACAATTAGCCCAGGAAATTCAAGAGATTTTTGAAATCAACTACGTGACTCCAGTTGAGATGACACGACATTATTTGACGCAAATGCTGGAAAGTAAAAAGGGAATCATCATCAATATGTGTTCTATTGCTTCAAATCTAGCTGGAGGTGGTGGACACGCCTATACTTCCTCTAAGCATGCCTTGGCTGGATTTACCAAGCAGTTGGCTCTAGACTATGCTGAAGCTGGGATTCAGGTCTTTGGGATTGCTCCAGGTGCTGTCAAGACAGCTATGACTGCTGCCGACTTTGAACCTGGTGGATTAGCTGACTGGGTAGCCAGTGAAACACCTATCAAACGCTGGATTGAGCCAAGTGAAATTGCAGAAGTCAGCTTATTCTTAGCTAGCGGTCACGCATCTGCCATGCAAGGACAAATCTTGACAATAGATGGTGGCTGGTCTTTGAAGTAGGAGGAGTTGGATGGAAATCAAAAAACACTTTGGAGTCTACGCTGTTTGCTTTGAAAACGGGAAGTTACTCTGCATTGAAAAAACGAGAGGCCCTTATCAACATCGTTATGATCTACCGGGTGGTAGCCAGGAAGTAGGTGAAGGATTGACGGAAACTCTGATTAGAGAAGTTATGGAAGAGACGGGATTTACTGTTAGAAGCTACTCCAATCCTCGAATCTACGATGTTTTCGTCAGGGAAGAGTTAACAAATTTTATGGTTCACCATATCATGGCATTTTATGATATTGAGATAAACGAGAAGGAAGCTCAAGTTACGATTTCGGAAGCTGTCTCTGATGGTGCGAATGATTCACTTGGATATGTTTGGATGGATATTCAAAAAATCACAGAAGAAAATGCATCGCCATTAGTCTTGAAGGTTAAGTCTGAATTATTAGGATTTCCAGAGCTGGACAAGACTTCCTACATGAATTGGAAGGTGAATAATGAGAAACCAACTTGCCCTTAGTGGCGAACAAATTGTTGCAAAAGTTTACCCACAACTATTGCATCATGTTGGCATGATTCGTGGAGAATACTTACTGAGAGAGCTCAATCAAAATATTCTCTTATCAAGTTGTCAGCAATTTGTAAAAGATTATCTAGATACCATTTGCTCCTTGTACTCAGATGAAGAGGTTTGGTATCGTTTTTCAGAGTTAACAAATACAGAAACTAATTGTTTAGAGGGGACTAAAGAGTATTTTGACGAACGCCACCCCCTATTTGGATATAGAGGAACTAGGCGTTTATTGGCGTGTCCGGATGAATTTCAGGCTGAGGCAAATGTCGTTACAGAAATTTATCAAACCAATCCCAATCTGTCTGTTATTTTTCCTTTTGTCAATGATGCTGAGCAGTTAAAGCAAGCTATTACAGTACTGCGTGAGTATGGTTTTACCGGGAAAATCGGCACAATGATTGAATTACCGTCAGCTTATTTTGACTTGGACAGGATACTGGAAACTGGTATTTCAAAGATTATAGTTGGAATGAATAATTTGACTTCTTTTGTTTTTGCGACTGTGAGAAATAGTCAATGGCATGATATAGAAAGTCCGATTATGTTAGATATGCTGAGACAGATGCAGGATAAAGCAAGGATGAAAAAAATTGACTTTGCTGTAGCAGGCTATCTGAATGCTTCTTTCATAGAAAAAATGAATCAGTTGGGTATCAAGTGCATTATTCACTACAGTTCTATTCCAGAGATTTTTGATTTAAAAATTAACCATCCAGACCACCTCAAACGTATAAAAGAAGTGAGTAAAAAATTACAAAGGAGCAACCCATGACACCGCAAGAAATGTGGAATGCATACAAGCAAATCAACCCCTCTATTGGAGATGAGATCGATGCCTGGGCTTTTGGAGTAGATGCTGATCTCTTGGCAGACTTAGTTCTAAGAGGCGAAAAGACAGCAACCGCCTCAGCCTACGACCTCTATGCGATGGAGGACGAACCACTTCCACGAGAAGGAACATTTGACGTCATTTTAGATAGTCAAAATCAGGCTGTCTGCATTGTCGAAATTACTAAGGTTTCCGTTCAGCCTTTCAATCAAGTTTCTGCTGAACATGCTTTTAAGGAAGGGGAAGGTGACAAATCCCTAGCCTATTGGCGTCAGGTTCATGAGGACTGTTTCGTCGAGTGGCTGAGAGAGGCAGGACTGACTTTTACGCCTGACAGCAAGGTTGTTTTAGAAGAATTTCGCAAGGTTTACCCTCTGTAGACAGATAGAAGGAAGAAAGTTTTGGAAATCACCGTCCAATCCTTTTTTCTCAAGCAAAACATGATATAATAAGTTTGTTTGAAGAAGAGCAACAGCTCTTAAACTTAGAATAGGAGAAAACTATGCAAGCAGTTGAACATTTTATTACCCAATTTGTTCCTGAACATTATGATTTATTTTTAGACTTGAGTCGTGAGACCAAGACCTTTTCTGGGAAGGTGACCATCACTGGTCAAGCGAAAAGTGACCGTATTTCCCTTCACCAAAAAGACTTGGAAATCGCTTCTGTAGAAGTTGCGGGTCAAGCTCGTCCATTTACAGTTGATCATGACAATGAAGCTCTTCATATCGAATTGGCTGAGGCTGGTCAAGTTGAATTGATTATCGCTTTTTCAGGAAAAATCACGGATAATATGACAGGGATTTACCCTTCTTATTACACTGTTGATGGTGCCAAAAAGGAAGTCTTGTCTACTCAGTTCGAGAGCCATTTCGCGCGCGAAGCCTTTCCATGTGTGGATGAGCCTGAAGCCAAAGCAACTTTTGACCTTTCTCTTCGTTTTGACCAAGCGGAAGGTGAAGTGGCCTTGTCAAACATGCCTGAGATTGATGTGGAAAACCGCAAGGAAACAGGCATCTGGAAGTTTGAGACAACACCTCGCATGTCTTCTTACTTGTTGGCCTTTGTAGCAGGTGATTTGCAAGGGGTGACCGCTAAAACTAAAAACGGTACCCTCGTAGGTGTCTACTCAACCAAGGCCCACCCACTATCTAACCTTGATTTCTCACTAGATATTGCCGTTCGCTCAATCGAGTTTTACGAAGATTACTATGGAGTTAAGTATCCAATCCCTCAATCTCTTCATATCGCCCTTCCTGACTTCTCAGCTGGTGCTATGGAAAACTGGGGTCTGGTAACCTACCGTGAAGTTTACTTGGTTGTGGATGAGAACTCAACCTTTGCTAGCCGTCAACAAGTTGCCCTAGTTGTAGCACATGAGTTGGCTCACCAATGGTTTGGGAATCTCGTTACTATGAAATGGTGGGATGACCTCTGGCTCAATGAAAGCTTCGCCAACATGATGGAATACGTCTGTGTGGATGCTATCGAGCCAAGTTGGAATATCTTTGAAGATTTCCAAACAGGTGGAGTTCCAGCGGCGCTTAAACGTGACGCGACGGATGGCGTTCAGTCTGTCCACGTCGAGGTTAAACACCCAGACGAAATCAATACCCTCTTTGACGGAGCTATCGTCTATGCCAAAGGAAGCCGTCTCATGCACATGCTTCGTCGTTGGCTCGGCGATGCTGATTTTGCTAAAGGCTTGCATGCTTACTTTGAAAAGCACCAATATGGAAATACCATTGGTCGTGACCTTTGGAATGCCCTTGGTCAAGCGTCAGGTCGTGATGTTGCAGCCTTCATGGATTCTTGGTTGGAGCAACCTGGTTATCCAGTTCTCACTGTCAAAGTTGAAAATGATGTCTTGAAGATTTCACAAAAACAATTCTTTATCGGTGAGCGCGAAGACAAGAACCGCCTCTGGGTAGTGCCACTCAACAGCAACTGGAAAGGATTACCAGATACACTTGAAACTGAAAGTATCGAAATTCCAGGCTATGCAGCCCTTCTTGCTGAAAATAAAGGAGCACTTCGCCTCAATACTGAAAATACTGCCCACTACATTACCGACTATCAAGGAGACTTGTTAGAAGCTGTTCTTACTGAGCTAGAGACACTTGATAACACAAGCAAATTGCAAATCGTTCAAGAACGCCGTTTGCTTGCTGAAGCAGGGCACATTTCTTATGCAGACTTGCTTCCAGTCCTTGATAAACTTG
>CAUVMH010000093.1:0-4441 GCA_963552835.1 uncultured Streptococcus sp.
TTATTTGGGGTAAAATGATCGTTCTCAATCAAGTGTAAAAATTGCTGGGTGATACTTGCGAAGATGCTATTTTGATCCAACATTTCTTTTGGAAAATAGAAACGATTGTCACCGTGGCGGCTGCCAGCAAGGGATTGGACGATAGGGGACAGGCTAGATAGTTCTGCCAGTTCACCATTTTTTTGTAAAATCTCAATCTGTGTCCTTGGATTTTCAGATTCGGGTCGATAGATATCATAAGGGAGGTCAAAGTTCTTATGAATAGCAGTATAGTAGTCTGGATCAAAACCGATATCTTCAACCAGTTGTCTCATGGTTGCGAGTTGGTCTTGGTCTTTTTCTGAAAAAGTAATGGATTTAAAGACCTTGCGGTTGACAAAGCGTTGCGACAAGTCGGCTAGTATCTTGTCAGGACTGGTCATCCAGAGTTGGAAGTAGGTATTCATCACGCCATCATCCAGAGCTAGATAGTCAGACAAGGTCACATTTTTTTCAAAGAAAGGAAGGAGATGTGGAGAAGTTCGTGCAAAGAAATCTTTGTCTTCAGGATAGAGTTCCTTAGCGCGTTTGAGGAGATTCTGCAGGAGAACTTCCATGGCGCGTGTTGCTGGGTGGAAATAAACCTGCATATACATCTGGTAGCGACTGAGAACATAGTCTTCGATGGCGTGCATGCCATTGCGCTGAAAGGCGATACCATTTTCGACAGGACGAATCACTCGAAGGATCCGAGTCAGGTCAAATTCCCCATAAGATGCTCCTGTAAAATAGGAGTCGCGCAAGAGATAGTCCATACGGTCCGCATCAATCTGACTAGAAATGAGTTGTACGACCTGCTTGTTAGGATAGGTATGGTCGATGACACTGGCCACCTTTTTTGGGAAATCAGGCGCCACTTGTAGCAGGACTTGGTGAATCTCTGTCTCAGGATTTTGGATGATTTCCTGAGTAATGGCCTCATGATCTGTATCAAAGAGATGTTCAAAAGTATGCGAGTAGGCACCATGCCCAAGGTCATGTAGGAGAGCAGCGGTCATGGTCAAGAGAGACTCAGCAGGATCCCATTCTTCAGGATATTTTTCTTCAAAAATTTCCGTGATGCGTCGTGCAATCTCATAGACCCCCAAACAGTGAGAAAAGCGGCTGTGCTCCCCACCGTGGAAGGTATAACTGGAAGTTCCTAGTTGCTTAATACGGCGCAAGCGTTGAAATTCTTTTGTATTGATCAAGTCATAGATGACCTGATTATTGACATGGATATAGTTGTGAACTGGGTCACGGAATACTTTTTCGTTCATATGACCATTATAGCAAAATCCTGCTCTTTTTGGTAAAATAGTAGGACAAGAGACAAGAAAGAGGATTTGATGTGAAGATTCGGATGAGAAATAGGATTCAGTTTGATGAACAGTTGGAAGTCATTGACCAGCTCTATGACGTGGAAGTGCGTGAAAAGGGGGATTTTAGCTATTTACTCTTTTATAATGAGGAAAAGGAAAAAGTGGTTCTCAAGTTTCATGGTCAAGAACTGGTGATGACTCGTTTCTCGAGTCCCAAAACCATCATGCGTTTTTTAAGGGATAGTGATAGTTTAGCCTATATTCCTACTCCAATGGGGATGCAGGAGTTTATCATTCAAACGAATCACTACAAACTGGATGGGCAAAAGATTGAGCTCGCCTATCAACTGCAAAATCAAGAGGGACACCCCTTTGCCAGCTATCAATTAGAAATTACTTGGGGATAAGAATAAGGTTGGCGAATGCCAACCTTATTTGATATAGAGTTCTTGATTTTTTAGGACAATTTCATGAACACTTGCGAATTTCTTGAGTTTTTTAAGTTCTTCAGGATGGGTAACTAGAGTGATAACATAGCCCTCTTTGCCCATGCGACCTGTACGCCCCGCACGGTGAGTGTAGGTTTCCATGTCTCTAGGAACATCAAAGTTTACGACACATTCTAGGCTATCAATATCAATCCCACGTGCCAGAAGGTCAGTTGCAAGGAGCAGGGTTAGTTGCTTATCTTTAAACTTTTCTAAGATGACTTTTCGAAATTTAACATTGACATCGCTAGCGAGGGAAACGGCCAAGACATCGCGATACTGTAGTTTTTCCTCTGCACTTCCAAGATCTGATAGGCTATTAAAGAAAACTAGTCCGCGGAAATCCTCTACATGAGCCAATTTTCGAAGCATGTCCACTCGGTGACGTTGGTCTACCTGCATGTAGAAGTGTTGAATGTTGTCCAACTTTTGGTCAGAAAGGTCGATGGTGCGCGTGTTTGGAGCAATCTTCTCTTGGTCAAACTTAGTCGTCGCACTCATGTAGATGAGTTGGTGGTCACGAGGTGCGTAGTGAGTGATTTTCTCGACAAAGTGAATCTGAGAATCATCGAGCAATTGGTCAAATTCATCCAGAATGATGGTTTCCACATTCATCATCTTGATTTTTTTCAATTTGATGAGTTCAAAGATACGGCCAGGAGTTCCAATCAAAATCTCTGGTCCTTTTTTTAGACGTTCAATCTGGCGTTTCTGACTCGAACCTGATAAGAAGAGCTGAGCATTCAAGCCGATAGCTTCTGCCCATGTTTTACATACATCAAAAATCTGTCCAGCAAGTTCTGTATTTGGTGCTAGAATCAAGAGTTGCTGGGCTTTTTTCTTTTGTAGTCTGAGAAGACTTGGAAGGAGGTAAGCTAGGGTCTTACCAGTCCCTGTTGGGCTCACTCCTAGAAGGTTTTCTCCAGCAAGAATGGGCTCAAATAGTTGAGTTTGAATGGAGGTGAATTCTTGGAAACCGAGTTGGTCACTTAGTTTTTGCCATTCAGTAGGTAGTTTGGTTTTCATTTTTCTGCCTCAAATCTAATGCCACCAGACTGGCGCATGGTATATAATAGGTCATGAACAGAACCTGCATCATCTAGCCAGTTCTGGTAAAGCGTCTGGTCTGGTTGCTGGATCATCTGTGCAAATGCAGTTGCTTCCTCAATCATTGTATGAGGAGCCTGTTGGATAGGGAGTTGGACTTGATTTCCTCGGTGGTCGGTAAAAATAGCTGAGCGGACATGCTCAATCGTGTTGAGGGTCAAGGTTCCATCTGCTGTGTAAATCTCACAAGGAAGATTGGAAGTGATGTTTTTCCCAGCCTTGATGTGAACTTGAAAGTCTGGGTAGAAGAGGATACCATCACCATTTAGGTCAATGCTATTGTCAAGCTGTTGAGCCTGATAGGTCGGGTCCTGAGCTTTTCCAAAGAGGCGGACGGCAGCGTAGAGAGGATAAATCCCCAAGTCCATAAGAGCTCCGCCAGCAAAACGGTCTGAAAAGACATTTGGCGTCTGTCCAGCCAACAAATCAGGCATCTTGGAAGAATACTTGGCATAATTGAAATCTGCTCCCAAGATTTGCTTGTCTGCCAAAAAATTCTTAATAGTGGTAAAAGCTTCCTCGTGGTAATTACGAGCCGCCTCAAAGATAAAACAATTATTTTTCTCAGCTGTTTGAATTAGATTCAGCCATTCTTGTGGCTGAGTGACAGCTGGTTTTTCAAGAATGACGTGCTTACCAGCAGACAAGGCAGCCTTGGCTTGAACAAAATGCAAGGAGTTTGGACTGGCGATATAGACTACATCAAAGGAAGACTTAAAGAAGTCTTCTAATTGATCAAAGAGTTGGATATTCTGATAGCGAGAAGCAAAGGTTGCAGCAGTTTCTCGTTTTCTAGAATAGACTGCGACCAGCTGGTATTCTCCGCTAGCATGGGCTGCTTCTATGAAATGATGGCTGATAGCGCCTGTTCCGATGACACCTAATTTAAGCATAGATACTCCTTTTCCGACTTCAAATCCTTCCTTCATTATAACATAGAAAAGAAGGACTATCCAACAGATGGTAAAAATTTTCAAATGGACTACGCATTTCTTGGAGAAAGTGGTACAATATTTAGATAAGTAGATGAAATGAAAAGGGGGAGAAAATGAGATTATTACCAATAAGAAAAATATCACGTCAGTCTAAGCGACTAGCGCTTTTTTTGACTTTTTGTGCAGGATATGTAGATGCCTATACCTTTATCGTGCGAGGAAATACCCTTGTGGCAGGACAGACTGGGAATGTGGTTTTTCTATCAGTAGGACTCATTCAACATAATGTGTCAGATGCCAGTGCCAAAGTAATGACCTTGCTAGCTTTTATGATGGGGGTCCTTTTATTAACTGTTTATAAGGAAAAATTGAGAATTGTTAAAAAGCCAATTTTGTCCGTAATTCCACTTGCAGTCCTGTCCCTAATTATAGGGTTTGTGCCGCAAACTGTAGAGAATATCTATCTCGTACCGCCATTGGCCTTTTGTATGGGATTGGTGACAACTGCTTTTGGAGAAGTGTCAGGGATTGCCTATAATAATGCTTTTATGACAGGGAATATCAAACGAAC
>CAUVMH010000094.1:0-4260 GCA_963552835.1 uncultured Streptococcus sp.
CTGTCTTGATGCTGACTGCCTTTCAGGATGAGGAATACAAGATGAGTGCCTTTGCCTCTCTGGCAGATGGCTATCTGGAAAAACCCTTTTCCCTCTCCCTCTTAAAAGTGAGGGTGGACGCGATTTTCAAGCGCTACTACGATACGGGACGAATCTTCTCCTATAAGGATACCAAGGTGGATTTTGAGAGCTACAGTGCAAGCCTAGCAGGCCAAGAAGTAGCCATCAATGCCAAAGAGTTGGAAATTCTGGACTATCTGGTAAAAAATGAAGGACGGGCCTTGACTCGATCTCAGATAATTGATGCTGTCTGGAAGGTGACAGATGAGGTTCCTTTTGACCGTGTCATTGATGTTTATATCAAGGAACTGCGGAAAAAGCTAGACTTGGACTGCATCCTCACTGTGCGCAATGTTGGTTATAAATTGGAGCGAAAATGAAACGAACAGGTTTATTTACAAAGATATTTATCTATACCTTCTCGATTTTTAGTGTTCTGGTTATTTGCCTTCATTTAGCTATTTATTTTCTTTTTCCTTCGACTTATCTGAGCCATCGTCAGGAAACCATTGGTCAGAAAGTGACAGCCATTTCCCAGTCCCTAGAAGGAAAGGATAGGCAAAGTATCGAGCAAGTGTTAGACTTGTATTCCCAGACTAGTGATATCAAGGGGGCCGTCAAGGGAGAGATGACCGAGGACAAGTTAGAAGTCAAGGACAATCTTCCTCTGGATACAGACCGCCAGACCACCTCTCTCTTTATCGAGGAGCGTGAGGTGAAAACGCAAGACGGTGGTACCATGACTCTGCAATTTCTAGCTTCGATGGATTTGCAAAAGGAAGCAGAGCAAATTAGCCTCCAGTTTCTTCCCTATACCTTGCTGGCATCCTTTTTGATTTCCCTCTTGGTAGCCTACATCTACGCTCGAACCATTGTTGCCCCGATTTTGGAAATCAAGCGAGTGACCCGTAGAATGATGGAACTAGATGCTAAAGTGCGATTGCGCGTGGATTCCAAGGATGAGATTGGTGATCTCAAGGAACAAATCAATAGCCTCTACCAGCATCTCTTAACAGTTATTGCCGATTTGCATGAGAAAAATGAAGCTATTCTCCAGCTTGAAAAGATGAAGGTCGAATTCCTACGAGGAGCCTCTCATGAATTGAAAACACCTCTGGCTAGTTTGAAAATCCTAATCGAAAATATGAAAGAAAATATCGGTCGTTATAAGGATAGAGACCACTATCTGGGAGTTGCCTTGGGGATTGTGGATGACCTCAGTCACCACGTTCTTCAGATACTTTCTCTTTCTTCTGTTCAAGAATTGCGAGAGGAGAAGGAGAACATTGACCTACTCCAGATGACGCAAACTCTGGTTAAGGATTATGCTTTGTTAGCTAAGGAAAGAAAAGTTCAGATAGAGATTAGCCTGACCCATCAGCAGGCTTACATAAATCCATCTGTGATGAAACTGATCCTATCGAATCTCATCAGCAATGCCATCAAGCACTCCACTCTAGGTGGCTTGGTTCGTATCGGAGAGAGAGAAGGGGACATCTATATCGAGAATAGCTGTAGTCCAGAAGAACAAGAAAAATTGGCCCAGTCTTTTTCTGGCAATGCTAGTCGCAAGGCCAAGGGTTCAGGAATGGGACTCTTTGTGGTCAAAAGTTTATTAGAACACGAGAAATTATCTTATCATTTTGAGATGCAAGATGATTGTTTGACCTTCTTCATGTCTTATCCTAAAATAGCCCAAGATTAAGAGAAGAAAGGGTTTGCATATATTGAGCTATAAGAAATTCAATCTAAAGCATGGGAAAAACTAGCTTTTTTTGTCAAAAAGTGATAAAATGAACAATGTAAATGGGATGTCCCAAAAAATATATAGGAGGCCTGACAAATGGCAATCGTTTCAGCAGAAAAATTTGTCCAAGCAGCTCGTGACAACGGTTATGCAGTTGGAGGATTTAACACAAACAACCTTGAGTGGACTCAAGCTATCTTGCGTGCAGCAGAAGCTAAAAAAGCTCCAGTTTTGATCCAAACTTCTATGGGTGCTGCGAAATACATGGGTGGTTACAAAGTATGTAAACTTCTCATCGAAAACCTTGTAGAATCAATGGGAATTACTGTACCAGTTGCTATTCACCTTGACCATGGTCATTATGAAGATGCACTTGAATGTATTCGAGTTGGTTATACTTCAGTTATGTTTGACGGTTCACACCTTCCAGTTGAAGAAAACCTTGAAAAAGCTCGTAAAGTTGTAGAATTTGCTCATGCAAACGGCGTATCAGTAGAAGCTGAAGTTGGTACTATCGGTGGTGAAGAAGACGGAATCATTGGTGATGGCGAATTGGCTCCAATTGAAGATGCTAAAGCAATGGTTGCAACTGGTATTGACTTCTTGGCAGCTGGTATCGGTAATATCCACGGTCCTTACCCAGCAAACTGGAAAGGTCTTCACCTTGATCACTTGCAAAAATTGACAGAAGCAGTTCCAGGCTTCCCAATCGTATTGCACGGTGGTTCAGGTATTCCTGATGACCAAATCCAAGCAGCTATCAAACTTGGTGTTGCGAAAGTTAACGTTAATACTGAATGCCAAATCGCATTTGCTAACGCAACTCGTAAATTTGTTGCTGAATACGAAGCAAACGAAGCAGAATACGATAAGAAGAAACTCTTTGACCCACGTAAATTCTTGAAACCAGGTTTCGAAGCAATTACAGAAGCTGTTGAAGAACGTATCGACGTATTCGGTTCAGAAGGTAAAGCTTAATCTAGCTGAATAATACAGATGAAACCTGCCCATGAGGGTGGGTTTTTTGTTTCTGGATATATACAGATTATACTGGGAAATTCCTAAACTTAAGTTGCTAAAAGAATCTAATTTTTGTACAATAATGCTATGAAAATACTGAAAAAATGGTTTCTTGGCTTCCTTAGTCTTATTCTTATGTTTTTAGGAGCGACATTTATCTTTCACTGTATTAGTTTAGAGAAGGAGCGGGCCTCCCTGAATCCTATGGGGCAAGCAGTTCTTGTCAATGGGCACAAAATGAATGTTTACGTTGAGGGGGATGGTCCTGAGACGATAGTATTTCTTTCAGGTGCTGGTATTGCTTCACCTATATTAGACTTTAAGAATCTAACAGATTCCCTATCAAAAAAATATAAAATTGTCGTAGTCGAGAGAGCTGGCTATGGTTATAGTGAGGATAGTAATCAATCTAGAGATGTGATGGAGGTTCTTTCTGAAACTCGTCAAGCCTTGTCACAGGCTAATCTTTCAGGTCCATTTATCATCATATCTCATTCAATGGCCAGTCTTGAGAGTTTAGCTTGGCAGGAAAAATATCCTGATGAAGTGAAAACCTTGGTTGGGTTAGATTGGGCACTGCCAGCTAGTTATGAGAATTTAAAGGACAATCAGGCCTTGCTCACTGTGGCTTTTTGGAGCAGCAAGATTGGCTTATTACGCTACTTCCCAGAGTCCTTTTATATAAAAAATCCAACTCTGATCGAAAGTGAACGAAAACAATATAAAAATTTAGCTTATAAGCAGTTGATGTCACAAGCCATGCTTCATGAATCCCAAACGGTAAAGGAAAATGCCAAGAAAGTTACCTCAAACATTAATCCGAAAATTCCAGCCTTACTCCTGGTGTCTAACGGTCCAGGCACTAGTTTTAGCCAATCAGAATGGCAGCATTTTGCAGAGATATTTGCTAGTGGCCAGTCTAATGTGAAAGTCATCTATATGGATGCGCCTCACGACCTCTATCATTATCAAAGTCATGAGGTTGTTTCTCGCATTGAAGATTTTTTAAAGAATAATTGAGGGGTTAGAAACCATTTTAGACTGATGACAATAATTAAATGCTGAAGGATTAACAGTAGAATCGTGAGTTTTTTCGATAAAAAATTCTTTTTCTTAATCATCAACCTGCCCATTGGGTGGTTTTTTTGTGCTTTAAGGAAACAATTAAAGCATAATTTTTGATTAAAAGTATTTTTTTAAGAGAAAAATCTCTAATCTCATAATCCATAAGCAAACGCTTGCATTCTGTTTTTTATTGGACTATAATAGGTTGGTATAAAGCCTTTTGTAATAATATTGAGAAGGTGTAGAAAGTAAGGATTTAGAATATTTGTAGTCAAAAATACAACGTAGCTATTCCTTGCGATAGGGAGAGATTTATGGCAATGATAGAAGTGGAACATCTTCAGAAAAATTTTGTGAAGACTGTTAAG
>CAUVMH010000095.1:0-4244 GCA_963552835.1 uncultured Streptococcus sp.
CGGAAATGAGGACATCACTTTCCTCACGGATAGCTTTGATAACTGGAACAACACGTTGGATTTCCTCTTCTATCTCAACATAGCTACTGCCCGGGCGAGTCGATTCCCCACCGATATCTAGCATGCTCGCTCCTTCAGCTATCAATTTACGAGCTTGCTGGAGCGCCTGGTCAACAGCAAAAAATTGACCACCATCTGAAAAAGAATCTGGGGTTACATTGATAATGCCGCAAATGGCTGTTTTTTCGTGGTTGACTTTATTGGACATAACGGTCACTTCCTTAAGGTTCTTTACCATATTATCTCTCTATTTTACCATAAAAAGAAAAAGATGGACACGCTAGTATTCATCTTTTCCAAGTAGGTCAATGGCTTAGAATGATAGGCCTAGATTTCTACTAATCAATACCAATAAGGCCAACAAACAAAATGCAATACCATTGAGAATCATATGAAGCAAAATGGACATCTCCAAACGCTCAGTCTTATAGGCTGTCCAAGTCAAAACTGTTGACATCCCTCCATAAATAATCACAGAAGGCAGATTGGTTGGCGTATGGAGCAAGGCAAAGACGATTGCACCAACAACAAAGCCAAGTTTTTCTTTTCCACGGAAGATCTTTTGGGGAATAATCCCACGACACAAAATTTCTTCACAAATCGGAGCAACCAATACAATCAAGAAGAAGGTAGAAATCAAGGAACTATTCTGAACCAAACCATTAAGTGTTGATTGATTACTCGTCGTTGTTTCATTCATCATGCGAAGCAAAGCTGAGCCCAACAAATTAGTAGCAAAGATTACTAGATAACTCAATACCAAGCGAGCTAGGTCCTTAGCTTTAAAAAAGGATAGATTAAAAGTAGCAAGCTTTGTTTTCCGCGAACCAATAATAAATACCACCAAAACGACAATAGACAAGGCACCAACTAAGAGTCCTGACTGCAAAAGCGGAAATTGTCTAGAAGTCAACCAAGCGGATAACCCTAAAGGAAATTGTGATAGGACAAAAGCTGCTAAAAGGATGAGGATCCACTTCCCCCTGTCCAAAACCTCTCGCCAGATCGTCTTTTCTTTCATGATATACCTCCTTATAGTAAGAAGGGGGATCCCCTTTCTTATTATTATACCATTTATAGCGCCATGCTGATATAGTTAAGGATAAACAAGGCATCCAAAATCCAAATCATCACGTGCACATCCTTGGCTTGACCTTTGACAAGTTTTGTCAAGGTGTATGTCAAGAAACCAACTGCAATCCCTTGAGTGATTGAGTAGCTGAATCCCATGAAGATAGATGTAAAGAAGGCAGGAACAGCCTCAGCCATATCATTCCACTGGATATTTTTCAAGCTACCAAGCATCATAATTCCAACGATGATTAAAATTGGAGCGGTCGCAGATGACGGAACAATCGCCAAGAGCGGGCTAAAGAAACTTGAGATAGCGAAACAGATCGCAACTACCAAGGCAGTCAATCCAGTACGTCCACCTGCACCGATACCAGCAGCAGACTCAATATAAGTTGTTACGTTTGAAGTACCCGCAATCGCACCGATAGAGGTACCAATCAAGTCAGAGTAAAGAGCCTTATCCAACTTATCTGATTGGTGATTTTCACCATTTGTCGCCACGATACCGACTTTTTCACCTGTACCGATCAAAGTACCAATTGTGTCAAAAATATCTGTCAACGAGAAGGCCAGAATAGCCATAAGTGTTTCCGGTAGACGAGCAGTGTCTGAGATTAAAGCACCCAATCCCTGTGAGCCAAGTGCTGCACCAAAGATTGTCTTCAAATCTTCAAAGGCTGCACCTACATGGTTATTAGAAAAATCAATGCTTGATACATCAACCAAACCAACAGCGATAGCAAGAACTGTCGTTGTGAGAATAGAAAGGATGATTCCTCCCTTGATACCCTTAATAACAAAGAAAATCGTAATCGCCAAACCTGCAATAGCCACTAAAACAGCCGGATTATTAAAGCTAACCAGACCTGGAACTGCTGAAGAATTTGCTGTAATGGCTGCTTGCGCCTTATCAGCGCCTTCACCGGCAACTGTATAATTTCCTGGATCGATAGAGAATTTCAAAAGGCCAGCATTCTTAATCCCTACATAAGCAAGAAAGACACCGATACCTGCTGAAATCGCAGAACGAAGAGCGTTTGGAATTGACTCAATGATCATTTTCCGAACATTTGTCAAGGTAATAATCAATGAAATAATCCCACAGATAAAGACCATTGCCAAGGCTTCTTGCCATGAATAACCAAGCCCGAAAACAACTGTAAAGGTAAAGAAGGCGTTGAGTCCCATACCTGGTGCTTGAGCGTAAGGCAGATTAGCATAGAAAGCCATCATCAAGGTACCAGCTACCGCACCGATAATCGTTGCCAGAAAAACACCTTGAGCAGGCATCCCTGTCTGCGCAAGCATTTGAGGGTTTACAAAGAGGATATAACTCATTGCAAAGAAAGTTGTTAAACCAGCGAGAACTTCTGTACGAACGTCTGTTCCGTTCTCTTTTAGTTTAAATAGTTTGTCCATCATAAATCTCCTTTTGTTTTTTTACGAACAATATGAGTATTATACCATTTATCATTCACCCTTTCAATATGTTTGTTTGAATTATTTAACCAAATGGAATTTTTATTTTTTGTTTTGAGTCTGTTTTTCTTCTTTCTTTTTGATATAATAGTAGACATCTTATCTGGAAACGACTAGGAAGGTTATATGACTAAAAAAATTATTGCAGTCGATTTGGACGGAACCCTGTTGAATAGCGAAAGTAAGCTCTCCGATTTTACCAAAGAGACAATCAAAAAAATTTCAGAAAAAGGGCACCATGTTATCATCACGACGGGGCGTCCGTATCGCATGGCAAAAGACTTCTACCGCGAACTAGATCTACATACTCCTATGATTAACTTTAATGGTTCCCTTACCCATCTACCAGGACAGGCTTGGGAGCACGAAAGATGCTTAACCTTGGACAAAAAATATCTCCTAGATATGGTCAAACATAAAGAGGATATCCAGGCTGACTTTATTGCAGGAGAATACCGTAAGAAATTTTACATTACAGCTCCGAATGAAGAAATTGCAGACCCTAAACTATTTGGCGTAGAGAACTTCCAACCGGAAAATCAATTCAACCCCGAACGAGTAACCAAGAATCCTAACTGCATTCTCTTGCAAACAAGGGTTGAGGACAAATACGCTCTAGCGGACGAGATGAATCGTTTTTATCAGCATCAACTAGCTATCAACACCTGGGGTGGCCCCCTCAACATCCTCGAATGTACTCCCAAGGGTGTAAACAAAGCCTTTGCTCTAGAGTACTTGCTCAATGTTATGAATCGTGATAAAAAAGACTTAATCGCCTTTGGTGATGAGCATAATGATAGGGAAATGTTGGCATTTGCAGGCAAGGGATATGCTATGAAAAACGCCAATCCTTCTCTCCTTCCATATGCAGATGAGCAACTCCCACTAACCAATGAAGAAGACGGGGTAGCCCACGCTTTACAAAATTTATTCCTATAAAAAGGAAAGATTGCTATCCTGCAATCTTTCCTTTTTATTTTCATTATATTTTCATAAAGGTCACTCATTTTCAGTATTTTTATATTAAATTTTCTATTGCTATTTTCATATATTTTTTGAAATCATTTATATATTAACATTTTGTAAGCTTATTTTCATTGAAAACTTTTACAATTTTCGAAAAAGTAGTTGATTTTTATATGAAAACGATTTATACTAAGTACGTCTGAGGTTTTTTAGGAAACCTATAAGTCAAACATTTTAAAAGGAGGAATGACAATAATGAGTATCGGAATCATTATTGCGAGCCACGGCGAATTTGCTGCGGGTATTCATCAGTCAGGATCTATGATCTTTGGTGAACAAGAAAAGGTTCAAGTTGTAACCTTTATGCCAAATGAAGGTCCAGATGATCTTTACGCTAAATTCAACAACGCTGTGGCTGCATTTGACGCAGAAGATGAGGTTCTAGTATTGGCTGACCTTTGGAGTGGATCTCCATTCAACCAAGCTAGCCGCGTGATGGGAGAAAATCCTGAGCGTAAGTTTGCCATCATCACAGGGCTTAACTTGCCGATGTTGATCCAAGCCTACACTGAGCGCCTTATGGACGCTACTGCAGGTGTGGATAAAGTCGCTGCGAATATCATTAAAGAAGCCAAAGATGGCATCAAGGCTCTTCCAGAAGAGCT
>CAUVMH010000096.1:0-4193 GCA_963552835.1 uncultured Streptococcus sp.
ACCATTGAAATGTATCAGAATGAGCTTTTTGATGAACTTTATGTGTGTTATAACCACCATGTCAACAGTCTGACCAGTCAGATGCGGGTGGAGCAGATGTTGCCAATCGTCGATTTGGATCCTAGTGAAGCGGATGAGAACTATATCCTCAATCTAGAACTAGAATCCAGTCGAAACGCGATTTTAGATCAGCTCTTGCCTCAGTTTGCTGAAAGTATGATTTATGGAGCGATTATTGACGCAAAGACTGCTGAAAATGCTGCTGGTATGACAGCCATGCAAACAGCAACAGATAACGCTAAAAAAGTTATCAATGATTTGACCATTCAGTATAACCGTGCTAGACAAGCAGCTATTACGCAGGAAATTACTGAAATTGTGGCGGGTGCAAGTGCACTGGAATAGTGTCACAGAAAATAAATAGTATAAAGAGGAGAAAAGAATGAGCTCAGGCAAAATTACTCAGGTTATCGGACCGGTTGTAGACGTAGCGTTTGCAGCTGGCGACAAGCTACCTGAGATCAATAATGCACTTGTAGTCTATAAAAATGACGAAAAAAAATCAAAAATCGTCCTTGAAGTAGCTCTTGAGCTTGGTGATGGAGTGGTTCGGACCATCGCTATGGAATCAACGGATGGGTTGACTCGTGGCATGGAAGTGCTAGATACTGGCCGTCCAATTTCTGTGCCAGTCGGCAAAGAAACACTTGGTCGCGTCTTTAACGTTTTGGGAGATACCATTGACTTGGATGCTCCTTTTGCGGATGATGCAGAGCGCCAGCCAATCCATAAGAAAGCTCCAACCTTTGATGAGTTGTCTACTTCATCAGAGATCTTAGAGACAGGTATCAAGGTTATCGACCTGTTAGCCCCTTATCTGAAAGGTGGTAAAGTTGGACTCTTCGGTGGTGCCGGAGTTGGTAAGACCGTCCTGATTCAAGAATTGATCCACAACATTGCCCAAGAACACGGTGGTATTTCTGTATTTACTGGCGTTGGGGAACGTACCCGTGAAGGGAATGACCTTTATTGGGAAATGAAAGAGTCTGGTGTTATCGAGAAAACAGCCATGGTCTTCGGTCAGATGAATGAGCCACCAGGTGCTCGGATGCGGGTTGCTTTGACTGGTTTGACGATTGCAGAATACTTCCGTGATGTGGAAGGTCAAGATGTCTTGCTCTTCATTGACAACATCTTCCGTTTCACACAGGCAGGTTCTGAAGTTTCTGCCCTTTTGGGTCGGATGCCGTCAGCCGTTGGTTACCAACCAACACTTGCGACAGAAATGGGTCAATTGCAAGAGCGTATCACATCGACTAAGAAGGGTTCTGTAACCTCTATCCAGGCCATCTACGTGCCAGCCGATGACTATACTGACCCAGCTCCAGCAACGGCTTTCGCCCACTTGGACTCTACAACCAACTTGGAACGTAAATTGGTTCAATTGGGGATTTATCCAGCCGTGGATCCGCTCGCTTCAAGCTCTCGAGCTCTTTCTCCTGAGATTGTTGGTGAAGAGCACTATGCAGTGGCTGCCGAAGTGAAACGCGTATTGCAACGTTATCATGAATTGCAGGATATTATTGCCATCCTAGGTATGGATGAGTTGTCAGATGAAGAAAAGACTTTGGTTGCGCGTGCGCGTCGGATTCAATTCTTCCTATCTCAAAACTTCAACGTTGCGGAGCAATTTACTGGCCAGCCAGGATCTTATGTGCCTGTAGCTGAAACAGTTCGTGGCTTTAAAGAGATCCTCGAAGGCAAGTACGATAAGTTACCAGAAGATGCCTTCCGTGGTGTCGGTTCGATTGAGGATGTCATTGCTAAAGCGGAAAAAATGGGATTCTAAGAGGTGAATGATGGCTCAAATGACAGTACAAATCGTTACACCGGATGGTCTGATTTATGACCACCGTGCTGCATTTGTTTCCGTAAAAACGATTGACGGAGAAATGGGGATTTTGCCTCGCCATATCAATACAATTGCTGTTTTGGAAGTGGATCAAGTCAAGGTACGCAGAATCGATGATGACAAGCATATTGACTGGATTGCGGTCAACGGTGGCATCATAGAAATTGCTGATAATGTGATTACTATTATCGCAGACTCAGCTGAGCGCGAGCGTGATATTGATATCAGCCGCGCTGAACGAGCTAAGCTACGTGCTGAGAAAGAGATCGAAGAAGCCCAAGACAAGCATTTGATTGACCAAGAGCGACGCGCTAAAATCGCCCTCCAGCGTGCCATCAACCGTATTAACGTTGGAACAAGAATGTAATGAAAAAAGAATGGAGTTTCCATTCTTTTTTATTGTCCCATACTCCTTTCCGCTAGAAATCGCTCTTCTTATGGTATAATAAGAACTATGATAGAATTAATGTTTCGATTATGCAGTCACCTGCTCTTTATTTTTGTGTCTTTTCACCTTTTGGAGACAGTGGTCAGTTGGGAAAGATTTTTAAAAGTAAATGCTGATAATGCCATCAAAATTCGTTTTTTGATTTTATTGCTAAGTATTGCCTTGGGCTACATGGCTAGCCTATTTTTTATCAGTATTTATGACATGAGTCGGGCAATCTTTAATGGAACTTTATAAGGTCAGAATCTTGATTTTATGGTATGATAGTAAGGATGAATTTATAAGGTTTGGAGTAACTAGTTAGTATGGAAAAAATTATTATTCAGGGTGGAAATAACCGTCTGGTTGGCAGAGTTCGGATTGAAGGAGCTAAAAATGCGGTGCTTCCGCTGTTAGCAGCAACTGTTTTAGCCAGTGAGGGAAAAACAACTCTTAAAAATGTGCCAGTCCTTTCGGATGTTTTTACCATGAACAATGTTGTTCGTGGCTTGAATACGCAGGTAGACTTTAACCAAGATAAAAATACTGTAGTTGTAGATGCGACTAAACCATTGACCGAAGAGGCTCCTTATAAGTATGTCAGCAAGATGCGGGCTTCGATTGTTGTATTGGGTCCCATTCTTGCTCGTAATGGGCATGCTAAAGTATCCATGCCGGGCGGTTGTACGATTGGTAGCCGACCTATCGATCTTCATTTGAAGGGCTTGGAAGCAATGGGTGCTCAGATTACGCAGACTGCTGGATACATCGAAGCCAAGGCAGACCGTTTGATGGGGGCGCATATTTACATGGACTTCCCAAGTGTTGGTGCGACACAGAATATTATGATGGCAGCGACTTTGGCTCAAGGTACCACTGTTATTGAAAATGCTGCTCGAGAACCTGAAATTGTCGACTTGGCCTTACTATTAAATAAAATGGGAGCTAAAGTCAGAGGGGCAGGAACGGAGAATATAACAATCATCGGTGTTGAAAAACTTCATGGAGCTGAGCACAATGTCGTGCAAGACCGTATCGAAGCTGGTACATTTATGGTTGCCGCTGCTATGACGGGTGGTGATTTGCTGATTGAGGATGCGATTTGGGAGCACAATCGTCCGCTTTTATCAAAAATGCAAGAAATGGGAGTAGAAGTGACGGAAGAAGACGAAGGAATTCGCGTCCGCTCAGATGTTTCAAAGTTAAAAGCTGCGTCTGTCAAAACCTTGCCTTATCCAGGTTTCCCAACCGATATGCAGGCTCAGTTTACTGCCTTGATGGCGATAGCCCAAGGAGAGTCTGTCATGGTTGAGACGGTCTTTGAAAACCGCTTCCAGCACTTAGAAGAGATGCGACGGATGGGTCTTCACTCCGATATTATGCGGGATACCGCTCGGATTTGGGGTGGTAGCAGCCTGCAAGGAGCAGAAGTGATGTCGACAGATCTTCGGGCTAGTGCGACCTTGATTTTGATGGGCTTGATTGCTGAAGGGGAGACAAAGGTTAGCAAGTTGGTCCATTTGGATCGTGGCTATTATAAATTTCATGAAAAGCTGGCAGCTCTTGGTGCCAACGTCAAACGCGTAAAGGAAGAAGATGATGAGTGAAAATTGGAAATATTTGGCTAGACAATTAGGCATCATTGCCTTGGTGCTGGTAGTCGCTTTTATCATTTTTTGTCTTGGTCTGGTTATCGGATATGGCGTGATTGGAAATGCAGACAATCCTTGGTCTATCTTATCGCTAGATACTTGGAATGAACTTGTTTCTAAGTTCACTGGTCATTGATCTGCTAAGATGTCCGAAAATTTACCGACTGTGCAGAATTTTGCGCAGTCCTTTTAAATGGAAAAG
>CAUVMH010000097.1:0-4136 GCA_963552835.1 uncultured Streptococcus sp.
AGTCCGTGTTTTTTGATAATATCCTTGTAGTTGGTACCACCTTTTCCTTTGTTATCAAGGTCACCTTCAATTAAAGCGTCGAACTGTTCTTGGGTCCAGGTGAAGGTATCGTCTTCTTCCTCATCTTCAGGGAGTGAATCAATGGTATCATCTGTCAAGTCGCGTTCCATTGAGGAGCTAGCTTCTCTATAGGAACGGTTAAACTCTCTGACAAAATCTTTGTAGACATTAGCGTACAGTATCTGGGTCGTAAAGAAAAGTACAACAGAAGCAACTGCGAGAGATGTTCCGATAATGGCCATTGTTTTCCGTTTTTTGAGATTGGCAATAAGTCCGATAATACCTAAGATCAACGCGACAATAGCGATGAAAAACGATAGATAGTTAATAAACGGGATCCAAGATCCTAAAAGTGCGATGGCTCCAAAAATGGTTGCTAAAATCCCTAAAACTTTTTGTTCTTCTGGTTTCATTTGAACGTTTTCTCCCTTCATCAAGTGAATGGATTCCTATCCACGGTAGCTAGTGCTTATTATAGAGAAAATATTCTCCAATGTCAATTCAGACTAAAATAGTTCTCTAGGAAACTTTTTTCTTGACATCTCTTCTGAAAGTGATAAAATAGTTCTCATGGAAACGTAATTAGTTCTCCAGAGAACTATATTTAATCGTGAGAAAGGAGCAATCATGGACAAGCCGATGTTGATGTTTAAACGTTTTGGATACCAGGCTCATCTGATGATACAGAAAGAAGCCAAGCGATGTGGCCTTGAATTTATGGGTGGACCGCAGGGGCAGGTTCTGCGTTTTTTAGATTGCCAAGAACAGTCTGAAAATCTGGTCTTAATTAAGGATATCGAGCAGGAACTCAATATTACTAAATCTGTTGCGAGTAATCTAGTCAAGCGCATGGTACAAAATGGTTTGGTTGAACTAGAGGCCAGCCCGAGTGATAAGCGGGCAAAGTTTGTTCGCTTGACGGATAAATCGCGTTCGCAGATGCAAGAAGTTAAGGCCTTTTTTGATCGGATCAATCAGAGTCTGCTAGAGGGTGTTTCAAAGTCAGACTTGGCAATCTTTGAAAAGGTCCTCGGTCAGTTGCAAGAAAATGTTGAGAAGATAGGAGGAGAGAATGAAGAAACTCGCTAAACGTATTACAGGAAAAGAGTGGGGGATGATTGTCCTTGCGATTCTTTTCACTTGTTTCTCGGTCTATCTAGAGTTAGAGGTGCCGACTTATATTTCGCAAATTACAGAATTACTGGGAACGTCTGGAACGCAGTTGGGTGAACTCTGGTCACCAGCTGCGAAGATGATTGGTTTGTCTTTATTGGCTTTCTTTTCATCTGTTATGGTGGGTTTCTTTGCTGCTCGTGTTGCAGCATCCTATACAACCCATCTACGTAGAGACGTATTTCATCGCGTTTTAGATTTTTCGCAGACAGAAATCAAGCGCTTTTCAATCCCAAGTCTTTTGACTCGGACGACCAATGATATTACCCAGGTACAGATGCTCTTTACCATGGGCTTGCAGGTGGTTACTCGTGGGCCAATTATGGCTATCTGGGCCATTGGAAAAATCCTTGGGAAATCGGAATACTGGCTCTGGGCGGTCGTTGTGGCTGTTATTGTGAATGTCTTGATGACCACCGTTCTTATGACTCTGGCCTTTCCAAAACAATCGGTCATCCAAAAATTGACAGATAAACTCAATAGTATCACTCGTGAAAGTTTGACTGGGATTCGAGTTGTTCGCGCATACAATGCGGAAGATTATCAAGATAAGAAATTTGAAGCAGCCAACGATGAGGTAACACGTCTCAATCTCTTTGTCAATCGCTTGATGGCGATTATGAACCCGATCATGATGGCGATTTCCAGTGGATTAAGTTTAGCCATTTACTGGATTGGTGCCTATATCATCAACGATGCAAGTTTGACAGAACGTCTGCCACTCTTTAGTGATATGGTGGTCTTCATGTCCTATGCTATGCAGGTCGTGATGGGCTTCCTTCTCATGGGAGCACTCTTTATCGTTCTTCCTCGTACCTTGGTTTCGGCAGGACGTATCAATCAAGTATTGGATCTGCATTCTTCTATTGAAAATCCTAGTCATACACAGACAGCGGATCCTTCAGTTCAAGGACAAGTGGAATTCCGTGATGTGACTTTCCGCTACTCTAAAAACTCAGAAGCAGTCGTGGAACATGTCACTTTCAAAGCAGAAACGGGTCAAACCGTAGCCTTCATCGGATCGACTGGATCAGGTAAGTCTACGCTTGTCAACCTCTTGCCACGTTTTTACGACGTTTCAGATGGACAAATCCTAGTGGACGGAGTTAATGTGCAAGATTACGATTTGGAAGATTTGCGCAATAAGGTCGGCTATATCCCTCAAAAAGCAGTCCTCTTCTCAGGAGATGTCAAGGGGAACTTGGACTTTGGTAAGAGCAAAGAAACTCCTCTAAGCGAGGCTGCTATGTGGCAAGCTCTTGAATTGGCCCAGTCTAAAAACTTTATCGAGGATAAGGAAGCAGGTCTTGCATCAGAAGTAGCCCAAGGTGGAACCAACTTCTCAGGAGGACAAAGACAGCGTCTGGCCATTGCGCGTGCCTTGGCTCGTAAACCAGAGATTCTCATCTTTGATGACTCTTTCTCAGCCTTGGACTACAAGACAGATCGTGTCCTGCGCCAAGAGCTAGCTGAGAAAACAAAATCCATGACCAAACTTATCGTAGCGCAGCGGATTTCTACCATTATGGATGCTGACCTGATCTTAGTCTTGGATCAAGGAAAAGTCGTGGGGCAAGGCACCCACAAGGAACTTCTAGCTACCAATGAAGTCTACCAAGAAATTGCCTACTCACAACTATCGAAGGAGGAATTGGAACATGGAAAATAAGAAAATGTCTTTTTGGAAATATTATAAACCTTTTCTAGCAGGCCTCCAACTTCCCCTACTAGTAGCGGTTGTAGCAGCTGTATGTTCAAGCATCATCACTGTTTATGGACCAACCAAGATTAAAGAAATTACCAACTTGATTTCAGATGGTTTGATGACGGGAATTGACCTAGAGGCTGTTTCAAGTATTGCTAGCTTTTTAGTGATTCTCTATGTACTTGGTGCTATCCTTAACTATACACAGGCCTATATCTTTTCAACAAGTATCCAACATTTTTCAAAACGCTTGCGGACAGCAATCGCTGAAAAAATCAATCGTTTGCCACTTGGCTATTTTGACCGTCATTCACAAGGAGACACTCTATCTCGTGTGACCAATGATGTGGATACGGCGGCGCAATCTCTCAACCAAAGTCTAGGGACAGTTCTTTCAGCTAGTTTCTTGTTGATTGCTGTTTTGGTGACCATGTTTAGCATGAACTGGATTTTAGCTCTGGTAACGGTTGTTTCTACGCTTGTTGGTTTTGCGGCAGTTTCTGTAATTATGGCCAAGTCACAGGGTTATTTTAAAGCCCAACAAAATAATCTGGCGGCCGTCAATGGTTACGTAGAAGAAATGTACTCTGGCCACAATGTAGTGACCAGCTACAACGCAGTAGACACCTCTAAAGCGAAATTTGCAGGTTTAAACCAAAACTTGCACGACAGCATCTGGAAATCTCAGTTTATCTCTGGTATCATGATGCCAGCTATGTTCTTTGTTGGGAATTTTAGCTATGTTTTGGTCATCATCGTTGGTGCCGCGCTGGCGTTAGAAGGGCATATCACTATCGGGGTTATTGTAGCCTTTATGGTTTACGTACGGACCTTCTCCCAACCCCTGTCACAGATTGCCCAAGGGATTACCAGCTTACAACAAGCGAGTGCAGCCATGGGACGTGTCTTTGAATTTCTAGGTGAAGCTGAGATGCAGGATGAATCCCATAAGGAAAGACAATTGACTGGCATGAGAGGAGAAGTGGTCTTTGATCATGTGTCCTTTGGTTATAAACCAGAACGCACCATCATCCATGACTTTTCTGCGACAGCTCATGCAGGTCAAAAGGTCGCAATCGTTGGACCGACTGGGGCGGGTAAGACAACCATTGTCAATCTTTTGATGAAGTTTTATGAGATAGATAAGGGAAGTATCCGTATCGATGGTGTCGATACCAAGGATATGAAGCGCTCAGAA
>CAUVMH010000098.1:0-4060 GCA_963552835.1 uncultured Streptococcus sp.
AATTTGCATCATCAGTCCAAAAAAGAACGCTCCCAGTATAGTTTTTAAAATATGTTTTGAATTCAGAAGAGAACTGATGAAATTTGGATTTTCACTTGTTAGAGTATCGATGAGTGGCACTATAAAAAATATCGCTATGCCATAGATCAGACCGACTCTTAGACCAGGAAAATGTAGCTGTTTGCTTTCTTTTTGGCTTAACATTTCGGTATCAATAGCTGTGATGCCCGTTTTCTTGGTTTGGGAGACCACATAGAGGGCAGCCATCATCGAAATGCCAAACACCACGAGAGGATAACCAATAGCGACAATTTGCGGGTATTTATAAGCAAGGACAAAGGGAATGAGATTGCCAAATGTCATCAGATAAAAGAGGACAATAAAGACCTGATTCCCGATACGATCGGCTTCGCGCCGTTTGTGTTCGTCAAGGGGACCAGAAATACCGTATATGCGTTTGATAAGTTTGTCAGTGAGAGTTTCTTTTTTCATTTGTTTGCTCCTTTTTTAAAAATCGTCTTCCCAAAAGAGACTATTAAGGTCAGTTTGGAGGCTGCGGGCGAGATTGAGACAGAGTTCCAGGGTTGGATTGTACTTGTCGTTTTCAATCATGTTGATGGTCTGTCTCGAGACACCGATATCTTTGGCGAGATCGAGCTGAGAAATGCCCAGTTCCTTGCGGAATTCTTTGACACGATTCATAGGGTCTCCTTTTTGATATGTCGCATATATTTGACTATATTATATTCTTTTGGAGGTGAGGTGTCAAGTATATATGACATTTTTTGGGGGAATTTTTTTCGAAGAAACTTAGCCTTGTCTGACAAGTGCAAGCTGGTCGGATTTGTGGTAAAATAGATAAGATATGACAAAAGAATTTCATCATGTAACGGTCTTGCTTCATGAAACGATTGATATGCTTGACGTAAAACCTGACGGTATCTACGTTGATGCGACTTTGGGCGGAGCGGGCCATAGCGAATATTTATTAAGTAAATTGAGCGAAAAAGGGCATCTCTATGCCTTTGACCAGGACCAGAATGCCATTGACAATGCGCAAAAACGGTTGGCACCCTATATCGAAAAAGGGATGGTAACCTTTATCAAGGATAACTTCCGTCATTTGCAGGCACGTTTGCAGGAGGCTGGTGTCCAGGAAATTGATGGAATTTGTTATGACTTGGGAGTGTCCAGTCCTCAGCTGGATCAGCGTGAGCGTGGCTTTTCTTATAAAAAAGATGCACCACTGGATATGCGCATGAATCAGGAAGCTAGTCTGACGGCCTATGAGGTTGTCAATCATTATGACTATCATGACTTGGTTCGGATCTTTTTCAAGTATGGTGAGGATAAGTTTTCTAAACAGATTGCCCGCAAGATTGAGCAAGCGCGTGAGGTGAAACCAATTGAGACGACGACTGAGTTGGCAGAGATTATCAAGTCGGCAAAGCCTGCCAAGGAGCTCAAGAAAAAGGGTCATCCTGCCAAGCAGATTTTCCAGGCTATCCGAATCGAAGTCAATGATGAGCTGGGGGCAGCAGATGAGTCTATCCAGCAGGCCATGGACATGCTGGCTCTGGATGGTAGAATCTCGGTCATTACCTTCCATTCGCTGGAAGACCGCTTGACCAAGCAGTTGTTTAAGGAGGCTTCTACAGTGGAAGTTCCAAAAGGCTTGCCCTTCATTCCAGATGATCTTAAGCCTAAGATGGAATTGGTATCCCGTAAGCCAATCTTGCCAAGTGCCGAAGAGCTGGTAGCCAACAATCGTTCGCATTCAGCCAAGTTGCGCGTGGCTAGAAAAATTCACAAGTAAGAGGAAAAACATGGCAGAAAGAATCGAAAAAACAAGCCAGTTATTGCAAACGAAGTTTAAAGGTTTTTCACGTGTGGAAAAGGCCTTCTATGTTTCGATTGCTGCAACAATGATTATCCTGGCAGTTAGCGTTGTGTTTATGCAGACCAAGCTATTACAAGTTCAGAATGAATTGACCAAGGTCAATGCTCAAATCGAAGAAAAGAAAACAGAGCTAGACGATGCCAAGCAAGAGGTCAATGAATTGATTCGTTCAGAACGTTTGAAAGAAATTGCACACTCTAAGAATTTGCAGCTGAATAACGAGAATATCCGAGCAACGGAGTAAGAAATGAAACAGTGGAAAGAAAAAATCATCCGTTATGCCGTCCGTAACCGTAAATCTCCAGAAGAAAACCGTCGAAGAGTAGGAAAAAGCCTGAGTTTATTGGCTGTCATACTCTTCGCTGTCTTTTTGGTCAACTTTGCGGTCATTATCGGAACGGGTAAAAAATTTGGTAAGGACTTGGTTCAAGAAGCCAAAAAGGTTCACCAAACAACCAAGACGATTCCAGCCAAGCGGGGGACCATTTATGATCGAAATGGGACGCCTATTGCAGAAGATGCGACATCTTATAATATCTATGCTATTATTGACAAGACCTACAAGTCAGCAACAGGCAAAATTCTCTATGTAGAGGATTCTCAATTTAATAAGGTAGCTGAAATTTTCCATAAGTATCTGGATATGGAGGAGTCCTATGTCAAAGAACAGCTTTCTCAACCAGATCTGAAACAGGTATCCTTTGGTACCAAGGGAAATGGGATCACCTATGCCAATATGATGGCCATTAAAAACGACCTCAAAACTGCTGGTGTCGAGGGGGTTGACTTTACAACCAGCCCTAATCGTAGTTACCCCAATGGTCAGTTTGCTTCTTCCTTTATCGGTTTAGCACAACTCCATGAAAATGAGGATGGCACCAAGAGCTTGATTGGGACATCTGGATTGGAGAGTTCTTTAAATAGCATTCTGGCAGGTACAGATGGGATCATTACCTATGAGAAGGATCGTCTGGGAAATATTGTTCCGGGTACCGATCAAGCTTCCCAACAAACGGTAGATGGAAAGGATGTCTACACAACCCTTTCTAGTCCCTTGCAATCCTTTATGGAAACCCAGATGGATGCCTTCCAGGAAAAGGTAAAAGGCAAGTATATGACGGCTACCTTGGTCAGCGCTAAGACAGGGGAAATTCTGGCTACGACCCAACGGCCGACCTTCAATGCCGATACCAAGGATGGCATCACGAAAGACTTTGTCTGGCGAGACATTCTTTATCAAAGTAACTACGAGCCAGGATCAACTATGAAGGTGATGATGTTGGCCTCAGCTATTGATAACAATACCTTCCCTGGTGGCGAGTACTTTAACAGTAGTGAATTGAAAATAGCTGATGCGACCATTCGAGACTGGGACGTCAATGAAGGATTGACTAGTGGTGGCACCATGACCTTCTCTCAAGGATTTGCCCACTCAAGTAATATCGGGATGACCTTGCTTGAGCAAAAGATGGGAGATGCAACCTGGTTGGACTACCTTAACCGCTTTAAATTTGGGGTACCGACTCGTTTTGGTCTGACAGATGAGTACACAGGTCAATTACCTGCTGATAACATTGTCAATATTGCCATGAGTGCATTTGGACAAGGGATCTCTGTCACCCAGACCCAGATGCTTCGTGCTTTTACAGCTATTGCCAACGATGGGGTTATGTTGGAGCCGAAATTTATCAGTGCCCTCTATGATCCAAATGACCAGTCTGTCCGTAAGTCTCAAAAGGAAATTGTCGGAAATCCTGTGTCAAAAGCAGCAGCGTCCTCTACTCGGGAGCACATGGTCATGGTCGGAACAGATCCTGTCTACGGTACCATGTACAACCACAGCATAGGAAAGCCGAATGTCAATGTTCCAGGTCAGAATGTCGCCCTGAAATCAGGGACTGCTCAGATTGCCGATGAGAAGAATGGGGGTTACCTTACAGGTGAGACCAACTATATCTTCTCTGTTGTGTCGATGCATCCTGCAGAAAATCCTGACTTTATCCTCTATGTGACGGTGCAACAGCCAGTGCATTATTCGGGTGTTCAGCTGGGAGAGTTTGCCAACCCGATCCTTGAGCGAGCCTCTGCTATGAAAGAATCCCTCAATCTTCAGTCAACTGCCAAGAGCTTAGATCAGGTCAGCAAGACGACAAGCTATGC
>CAUVMH010000099.1:0-4052 GCA_963552835.1 uncultured Streptococcus sp.
TCAAAAAGACGTTCATTGTCAAATACATAAGTTCCTGTATTGATTTCCTTAATTTGCTTTTCAAAGTCTGTGGCATCTTTCTGCTCCACAATGCGAAGAACTTCAGCGTTATCGTTACGGACGATACGACCATACCCAAAAGGATCTGCTGCTTCAGCCGTTAAAATAGTCGCCACATTTTTGTGATTGATATGGAAATCCAAGAGTTTTTTCAAGCTTTCACCTGTAATCAGAGGAGTATCCCCAGCGATAACCAAGGTGTGGCCAGAGCGGTTTTGGAGAATGGGCTCTGCCATCATGACAGCATGCCCAGTTCCTAGTTGTTCTGATTGGGTAACAAAGTCTGTCTGTCCAGCCAAGACTTGCTCAACTAGCTCCGCCTTGTGTCCCACAACAGTGACTGTTTTTTCAGGTTGAATAGCACCAACACTACGAAAAACATGCTCCAACATCGAAATTCCTGCTACCTTATGAAGTACCTTTGGAAGATCTGATTTCATGCGAGTACCTTTACCCGCTGCTAAGATAATGGCATAATTTGACATACTATTCTCTTTTCTGTAAAAATTCCCTTATATTATACCATAATTTACTTCCTTAGGAGTAAACAAACAGAGAAATAGGGGAAAACATGCTAGTTCATTCATCTTTTCAACGTTTTCTTTGATTTTTTTATCTATTTACGTTAAACTAATTAGATATGAGAAAAGAGATTCATCCAGCTATTATTTTTAGTCTATTCACCATTGTTATAGCTATTTTAATCTTTAATAAACCAGCTTATGAAGACCATTCGGTCAAGTCAAAAAGCAACACTGTCCAAGTTGAAAACCAGGCCTTGCATAATCTTGATAAACCCATTATTGACATTTCTGGTTGGCAAAGACCAGAGGAGATAAACTACGATATCTTATCTCAAAATATTTCTGGAGCTATTGTTCGCGTACACAGTGGTACTCAACACACGGAAGCAAATGATGCAGCCTTTATCAACGGGGTCGATAAAGCCTATAAAAATCACATTTCAGAATTTCAAAAGCGCAATGTTCCCGTAGCCGTCTATGCTTATCTAGCTGGTACGAACAAAGAAGAAATGGAAAAAGCGGCTGAAGTTTTCTACAATTCTGCTTCTCCATACAACCCTAGTTATTACTGGCTTGACGTTGAGAAAAAAACAATGGCAGATATGAATGACGGAGTCGAAGCTTTTCGAGCTAAGCTTGAATCGCTGGGCGCTAAAAATATCGGGATTTACATTGGTGTCTATTTCATGCAAGAACATAGCATCAATACGGAAAATTTCTCCGCTGTTTGGATTCCTTCTTATGGGACAGACTCAGGCTACTTTGAGTCCACACCCAATACTGATTTAGACTATGACCTCCATCAGTATACTTCCAAAGGAAAAATTGCAGGATTTGAACATCACCTAGACATCAATCTCATTTCTACTGATAAGGAAAAAGAAGAAACCTTCCGAAAGCTATTTTTAAGACCATAAAGCAAGTGAAAATCGCAACTTTTTCACTTGCTTTTTCATTTTTTTGCTGTCTGTGTTATAATTGATAAGACAGAGAAAGAAATTTATGAAATTGAGGAGTCTAATATGTTTTCATGGATTGCAAGAGTTATTAAAGGAATCGTCATCGCCTTAGGATTTATCCTACCTGGAATTTCTGGCGGTGTTTTAGCAGCTATTTTGGGAATTTACGAGCGAATGATTGGCTTTCTTGCTCATCCCTTTAAGGATTTTAAAGAGAATGTCCTTTACTTTATCCCAGTAGCTATCGGGATGTTGCTTGGGATTGGTTTGTTTTCCTATCCGATCGAGTATTTGCTAGAAAATTACCAAGTCTATGTTTTGTGGAGCTTTGCTGGAGCTATCATCGGTACAGTTCCTAGCCTCCTTAAAGAATCTACTAGAGATTCTGATCGTGATAAGATTGACCTAGTTTGGTTCTGGACTACCTTTATCATTTCAGGATTTGGCCTCTACGCTTTAAATTTTGTTGTTGGTTCTCTCAGTGCTAGTTTCGCTAGCTTCATCTTGGCAGGTGTTCTTTTAGCTCTTGGTGTTTTGGTGCCTGGTTTAAGTCCGTCAAATCTACTCTTGATTTTAGGACTGTACGCTCCAATGTTAACTGGCTTTAAGACCTTCGATTTATTTGGTACCTTCCTTCCTATCGGGATGGGTGCAGGAGCAACTCTCATCGTTTTTTCAAAATTAATGGACCATGCCTTGAACAATTACCACTCCCGTGTTTATCACTTTATTATTGGGATTGTGCTATCAAGCACCCTCTTGATTTTGATTCCAAATGCTGGAAGTGCTGAAAGTATCCAATACACTGGACTTTCTATCGTGAGCTATGTTCTCATCGCCTTCTTCTTTGCGCTTGGCATTTGGCTTGGTATCTGGATGAGTCAATTGGAGGATAAGTATAAATAATGGCAAAAAAAGTAAAAATTAAAAAAACCCTTGTCGAACAGATCTTAACCAAAGCAGGAATTGAGCACACAGGGATTCAAATCAATGCGCTTGAGGGAGAACTTCCTTCGGAATATGATCGAACACATATCTTTAAAACCTTGGCTCTGCTGGGGGACAAGACAGGCCCAACCATCGGAATCGTCCCCATAACAGAACACCTCGCTGAAAAAAAATTAGCAAAGGTTTCTGGTAATAAAAAAGTGAGTATGATTCCACAAAAAGACCTAGAAAAAACGACAGGCTATATTCATGGGGCAAATAACCCCGTCGGTATTCGCCAAAAACACAACTATCCTATTTTTATTGATAAAACGGCTTTAGATTTAGACAAAATGATCGTCTCTGCTGGGGAAGTCGGGCATAGTATCATTATTGCTCCACAAGACTTGGCTAGCTTTGTGAAAGCAGATTTTGCAGATATCTTGGAGGAAAACAACTGATGAAACTCTATTTTGTGCGTCATGGCCGAACTATCTGGAATCTTGAAGGACGTTTCCAAGGTGCCGGAGGGGACTCACCTCTTCTTCCTGAGTCTATTGATACCTTAAAGGCTCTCGGTCAATATCTCAGCAATATTCCTTTCGATGAGATTTATTCAAGTGATTTACCAAGAGCGGTCAAATCTGCTGAAATTATCCAAAGTCAACTCCAAACGCAATGTCCTTTAGAGACTATTCCTGACCTGCGTGAATGGCATCTCGGAAAACTAGAGGGATTAAAAATTGCAACATTAGAGGCCATCTACCCACAACAAATCAAGGCTTTTCGTACAAACTTAGCTAAGTTTGATACAAGAATGTTTGAAGCGGAATCCCTCTACAGTACAACTCAACGTACCATTCAATTTATCAAATCTCTGAAGAGGAGTCAGGCTGAGAGAGTTCTAATTGTTGGCCATGGAGCTAATCTTACTGCCAGTCTTCGTACTCTTCTAGGCTATAAAGAACCTCTTCTTCGTAAAGCTGGCGGTCTAGCAAATGCCAGCCTGACAATTCTTGAAACCCATGATTTTGAAACATTCACTCTTGATACTTGGAATGATACCTCTTATCAATAAAGAACTTGATCTTAATGGTCAAGTTCTTTTTAGTTTTTATAGAATATCCGTGAATTTCTTGACTATTTATGATAAAATGGGAGTATCGTGAAAAATTGATTTATTATTTCAAAATTTGATTAAAAATTAGGAGGAACCCATGTCTACAGAACATATGGAAGAACTAAATGACCAGCAGATCGTTCGCCGTGAAAAAATGGCTGCGCTCCGTGAACAAGGAATTGATCCTTTCGGTAAACGTTTTGAACGTACTGCTAACTCTCAAGAACTAAAAGACAAATTTGCAGAACTCGATAAAGAACAATTACATGAATTAAACGAAACTGCTACTATCGCTGGACGTTTAGTTAGTAAACGTGGGAAAGGGAAAGTCGGCTTTGCTCATTTACAAGACCGTGATGGCCAAATCCAAATCTATGTTCGTAAAGATGCTGTGGGTGAAGAAAACTACGAAATCTTTAAGAAGGCTGACCTAGGAGACTTCCTCGGTGTCGAAGGTGAAGT
>CAUVMH010000100.1:0-4036 GCA_963552835.1 uncultured Streptococcus sp.
AACTATGTCCTTCTATCTCATTTACATCCAGATCATCTGGGAGGAGCTAGCTTCTTTCCTCATGCAACCTTTATCCTGACAAAAGAAGTGTATGAAGTTTATCAAAAACCCAAGTTGAAAGACCTGATTTTCAAGGAATTTCTACCAACTTCTTTTGAAAAAAATCTAACCATTATCAGAGCTGACCAGCAAGATTCAACCTTTCCCTATCGTCCGATTTGTGATCTTTTTGGAGATGGCAGTATCCTAGTTGCTTCAGTTGACGGGCATGCTAGGGGGCAAGCCTGTCTCTTTATTCCTGATCATGAGCTTCTCATTGCAGCAGACCTCTGTTGGGGAATTGACCTCTTACCTTATACCAAGCAGATGCACTTGATTCCTTCCTTGGTGCAGGACAACAAGGAAGCCTATATCAAGGGGGCAGAGTTCTTAGAAAATGTTCTAAGAGATGGTATCGAGGTACTGGTCAGCCATGACCCTGTAGAAAGGATTGAGCGAATTTTGTATGAAAAAAATAACCTTTCTTAAAACTTTTATCCAAACGCGTTGGCTTCATAATTTTAAGTCTCGAGAAGCCTTAGAAAACTATCAGAAAAAGCAATTAGCTAACTATATGAACTTTTTAAAGCGAGAGTCGCCCTACTTTAAAAATGGGGTTCCTAGCGACTTTGATCATATGGACAAGGCCTTTATGATGGAACATTTCAATGAGCTCAACACTCAAGGAGTGGATCGAGATGAAGCTCTAGCTCTGGCCATAGAAAGTGAGAAAACACGTGACTTTACGGAACTAAAAGGTGAAGTAGCGGTTGGGCTATCTTCAGGGACGTCTGGACATCGAGGTCTCTTTATCACGACCGAGAAAGAGCGCAGTATGTGGGCGGCGGCTATTTTAGCCAAGATGTTACCCAAGGGCCAGCTGTTTGGCCATCGCATCGCTTTTTTTCTGAGAGCTGATAATGAACTCTATCAGACTATTAATACAGCGCTCATTCGGTTAGAGTACTTTGATATTTTTAAAAATACGGATGACCATATCGGCCGTCTCAATAGCTACCAACCGACGATTATTGTGGCGCCTGCCTCTATGTTGCTCGAGTTGAGCAAACGACTAAAGGCTGGACAGTTAGCCATTCATCCACAAAAAATCGTTTCGGTGGCAGAAATTTTGGAAGATAGTGATAGGGAACGGATCGCAGAAGCCTTTTCTCTATCCATTATTGACCAAGTTTATCAGGCGACCGAAGGTTTCCTAGCCTGTACTTGCTCAACTGGTAATCTACATCTCAACGAAGACATTATCTATGTGGAAAAAGATTATCTGGATGATCGCCGTTTTTATCCAGTGATTACGGACTTTAAACGAAGCAGTCAGCCTGTTTATCGCTACCAGCTCAATGATATCTTGGTTGAAAATCCGGAGCCTTGTCCATGTGGCTCCTGCTATACACGGATTGACAAGGTCGAAGGACGCTCTGACGACATCTTCTATTTTGAAGGACTGGATGGGGGACAGGTGACCATCTATCCAGACTTTATCAGACGGTGCATCCTCTTTGTGGAGAATGTAGGGGATTACCAAGTCAAGCAACATTCTGAGAAGTTAGTGGAAGTTTGCCTAAGCCAACGAGATGAGGCAGTGGAAGCATCTATTCTAGCCCAGTTTCAACTCCTGGCCCAGCAAAAAGAGTTCATAGTTCCTCAAATCCAATTTTCAGATTATCACTGGGATACTAGCCGTAAACTCAAACGTATCCAACGTCTATGAAAGGAAAAAAGACAATGACAGAAGTAAAAAGACATGTAGAAATCGCAGGTTATGGCATTTGCCTTCCAAAGCATACAGTGCAATTTAAAGACCAGACCCGTTATCGTGTGGTGGAAAATGAAGAAACGCAACTTGACTTGGCAGAAAGAGCTATCCAGCGTGCACTTGAACATGCAAATTTGGATATTAAAGATATCGATTGCCTTGTATCAGCTAGTGCAGTTGGTGTTCAGCCTATTCCTTGTACGGCTGCCTTGATTCATGAGCGCGTGGCAAAAGGACTCTCTATTCCAGCTATGGATATCAATACGACCTGTACTAGCTTTATTTCTGCCCTATCGACCATGTCCCACTTGATCGAGGCGGGCGAATACAATCGTGTTCTGATCGTGTCTAGTGAGGTTGGTAGTTTAGGGCTCAATCCCAAGCAAAAAGAAAGTTTTGAACTCTTTAGTGACGGGGCAGCAGCCTTTATTTTCCAAAAAAGTCATCAGGAAAAAGGGATCATTGCTAGTCTCCAACGTACTTGGTCAGAAGGAGCTCACGATACGGAGATTCGTGGAGGTCTGACTTCTTTTCAACCAAAAGAGTACTCTGATGCGACTAAGACCAACTATATGTTTGACATGAAGGGGAAGAAAATCCTCCTCTTGTCTGCTCGTAAAATCCCAGTCATGTTTGAAGAGTTTCAAGAAAAAACACAGCTAGCCTTGGCAGACGTGGATTATATCATTCCTCACCAAGCAAGTCGTGCTCTTCCTTTGGTTATGGAAAAACTAGGTGTGGCCGAGGATCAGTACCTCAATCTCGTCACTGACTATGGAAATATGGTGTCAGTCTCTGTACCGTTTGGCTTGGCTTATTCTTTGGGACATGGACTTATCAAGGAGGGAGATGTCGTCTACCTTATGGGGACTGCAGCTGGTATGACGGTCAATATGTTGGCTCTGAAATTGTAACAATCATCTAAACACGAAACGACTGGAATTTGAGCAAAGGCAAAAGGTTGCCATCTACCCCTGAACTGAGGTATACTAGTAGAAACATTAGTTCATCAAGGAGTTAAGGAGAATGTTAGAAAAGGAAGGGGATGTATGACGGCTAGAAAAATGCAGCTACTCATGTCCAAATATGGTTTTAGTATTACCATCATGTTGGCAGAGTTGTTTATCGTCTTTGGTTTATTTCTCTATCTAGGGCGGATGGCTCCAATTATCTGGATTATCCTAGTTATTTTAGTAAGCTTAGCGACCATTGTATCGATTGTTAATCGGTCCATGAATCCTGAGAGTAAGGTAACATGGCTGTTAGTAGCCTTTGTGCCAGTATTTGGACCATTGCTCTATATCATGTTTGGAGAGCGCCGTTTATCTAAAAAAGAATTGAAGCAGCTAAAGCAGCTCCAATCAATGGTTTACCGAGAGGACAATAGCAGAGCTCTCCGTTTGGAGTTAAAAGAACAAGACAAGTCGGCTTACGGGGTTATCAAATCTCTCCTCAGTATGGACACGAATGCAGATGTCTATAATCGAACGGATACCCAATTTTTTGCATCTGGTAAAAGCATGTGGCATCAGATGCTAGAGGATCTCAAGAAAGCAGAGAAGTTTATCTTTCTCGAATACTATATCATCGAAGAAGGTTTGATGTGGAATAGTATTTTGGAGATTTTGGAAGAAAAGGCAGCTCAAGGAGTAGAGGTGAAGCTCCTCTATGATGATATTGGTTGTATGGCCACCTTGCCTGGAGATTACACCATCCACCTTCGTGGTCGAGGAATTGAGGCCCATAAATTTAATAAGGTGATTCCGCGCTTAACCGTCGCCTATAACAACCGTGACCATCGTAAAATCATGGTTATTGATGGTCAAATTGCCTATACAGGTGGTGTCAATCTGGCAGATGAGTATATCAACCATATCGAACGCTTTGGTTATTGGAAGGATAGCGGTATTCGCCTAGATGGATCAGCGGTCAAGGCTTTTACTAGACTCTTTTTATCAACCTGGTATATCAACCGTGGGGAAATTAGCGACTTTGACCAATACCATCTCGAAAATCAACCAAAAGATGGGATGGGGCTCTGTATTCCCTACAGTAGCGGTCCCAAACCCATCTACCGAGCTCAAGTTGGAAAAACAGTCTATCAAAACCTTATCAATCAATCCACAGACTATGTTTATATCACGACTCCTTATCTGATCGCTGACTATGATCTAACTGAAAGTATCAAAAATGCAGCTCTGAGAGGGGTAGATGTGCGAATTG
>CAUVMH010000101.1:0-4001 GCA_963552835.1 uncultured Streptococcus sp.
CCTGTTACAGCTTCTACTGCAACCACTGGGAACTTGTATGGACTAGCTGTTGAAGCAATCACTGTCTTGGTTACATCGCCAGTAGCTGCTTGGTATTTTCTATAAACTGCTGAGGCAACAGCTGTGTGTGGGTCCTCGATGTAAGCATCTGTTTGATAAACACGTTTAATTTCTGCCGCAGTTTCTTCCTCAGTCGCATATTCAGATGCAAAGAGACCCAGAATCTCTGCATCAAAGTCTGTCAATTCATATTGTCCTTGTGTATTCAAGGCATTCATGAGTTCAGTTGTCTTAACCGCATCATTCCCCAAAAGATGGAAAATCAAACGCTCCAAGTTTGAAGACACTAGGATATCCATGGATGGGCTAGTTGTGACCTTAAACTCACGTTTCTTATCGTAAACACGTGTTTTAAAGAAGTCTGTCAAGACATTGTTGTCATTTGAAGCACAGATCAATTTACCAACTGGTAGGCCGATTTGTTTAGCATAAAAGGCAGCCAAGATATTTCCAAAGTTTCCAGTTGGTACTGTGAAGTTGACTTTTTCACCAGCTACAATCTCACCAGTCTTAACCAACTGAGCGTAAGCATAAACATAATAAACAATCTGTGGTACCAAACGACCAATGTTCATAGAGTTAGCTGATGAAAATTGCAGTTTATTGGCAGCCAACTTTTCACGAAGAGCTACATCGTTAAACATATGTTTCACATTTGTTTGTGCATCATCAAAGTTACCATCAATAGCGATAACATGAGTATTGTCGCCAGTCTGAGTAGTCATTTGCAACTCTTGTACCTTGCTAACACCATCCTTTGGATAAAAGACGATAATCTCAGTACCAGGTACATCGGCAAACCCTGCCATCGCAGCTTTCCCAGTATCACCAGATGTCGCTGTCAAAATGACGATTTTGTTCTCCAAACCATGCTTTTTAGCAGCAGTCGTCATAAGGTAAGGCAAGATAGACAAGGCCATGTCTTTAAAGGCGATCGTTGAACCATGGAACAGTTCCAAGTTGTATTGCCCATCCAGTTTCACCAATGGCGCAATAGCTGGAGTATCAAACTTGCTATCGTAGGCATTGTTGATACAGTAGTCCAACTCCTCTGCAGTAAAGTCATCTAAAAATGCTGACAAAACTAACTTAGCAACTTCTTGGTAAGAAGCATCTTTCAATTTTTCAAAGTCCAAATCGACCTTTGGATAAGAAAGCGGTGTAAACAAACCACCATCCGTCGCCAAACCTTGCAAAATAGCTTGGCTGGCAGTTACTGTATTATTGGCATCACGCGTTGATTGATAAACTAATGTCATGAATCTCTATCCTTTATCTATAGTCTCTTCCATTATATCATGATTTTTCAGAAAATTCTCGCTTTATAGCAAAAATTATAATCCCAATTTGTCTCTCAAGGGCTGTAAATAGGCCATTTCTTGCTTACCTCTCTTCTCCAGTCCTTCCTCAGCTAGAAGGAGTAAGCCTTTTGAAAACTCGACAATTGCAGTTTCTTCCTCATCTGTGAGCATTTTCTTAGAAAATTGTCGCCTCAATGACTTGTAATCACGACCAAATGTGGTAAAAAATGGCGCAGATTGCAAGTAAGCTTCTAACTTATTTAAATTAAGCAACAAACCCAAATGAAAAGCCGTCGCAGCAAAAGTACGATTCAAGGGTTGCGTACATACACTACGAAACTCAATAGTACCTCGAGTTGTTAAATCTTGGTACTGGTAACTACGGTGAGTTTGGAAGTCCTTCTCCTGAGGATAAAGAAGGATCTCCCTCCCATCAAGGGCGAAGGCATGAATTTTCGGAGTCCCTAAGTAATCTTTTGCTCGAATTGGATAAAAATAATAGGTTTCGCCATCACGTTCCGCAGTAAAGATTGCAGAATGATCTAGATAATCAAAAAAATCATTCTCGTCTTTGAAGAGTCTGGCATTGACGCCTACATTTTCAGCATAAATCCCGTGTATAGACTCTTCCCAAAAAATATCTCTCGAAATTTTGGTATCCCAATCTTCCCCTGAAAACTCAGAATTGGCAAATAAAAAGGCTTTGGCAGCTTCAATCTGGTTAAATGCATTGATTACACGCAAATAGTTAGACTTTGAAACATCCAATTGAACTTGACTTCCACAGATAAAAGCACCGTATTCCGGGTAATCGTGTAAATCCTTCCCTAGAACAGTTCTGCTCAACTTCAAATAGTTCATTAACATCTGATAACGTGCATAAGCAACCGGTTGATTATGATTTTTATCCCAATAAGGATGGATTCCAGAACCAATAATTGCATGATTTGCTTTACTCAGCTTTTTCTGAATCAGATCCATATAATCTCGAAAACGCACTTCAACCTCTTGGATGGATTCCGCCCTACCAAAGGCAAACTCGATAGTTGTATAGGAGACTTCGAATAAGATAGTATCTTGGCTAACTGGATCAAGTAACTGAATTGGATTTCCAAAGTCATCTACTTTTTCAATCGTAAAACCCAGAACTGATGGTAAATACCGAAAGAGATCCTTAACAACTTCACTATCTGTAGCATTACCCTCTAAATTGATAACAGGATACTCCAGCTCAATTCCCACAAATAAATCCGGCTTCTCTTTTATATTTTCTAAGTAGCGCTTCTTTAGTAATTCAACAGACCGAGACATTAATCACCAAGCTCTTTCATAATCAAAATAAATTGTGAATAAGTAATATTATACCAAAAATCTAAGCAAAAAAGATTAGAATGGCACTCAAAAATAAGGCTCTATAATATTTGTAGTGGGTAAATCCCCTATAGATATTATGGAGCCTATTTTTGTGTAGAAAAAAAGTCCCATATCATCTATAATGAAAAGCGACCAAACCATCATTAGAAAGAATCATATGGAATAATTACATTCTATCACAAAATTACTAGACATTAAAGACACTAATATCCAATTTATGGATATCATCCATAGAGATACTCACAAAGAAATTATCGCTAAACTGGACTACGAGGCCCTATCTTGTCCTGATTGCGGAAATCAAATGAAGAATATGACTTCCAAAAACTGTCTAAGATTCCTTACCTTGAAACAACTGGTATGCCTACCAGAATTCTTATGAGAAGTGTCGTTTCAAGCGCTATCATTATTTGAAAATGATGGTCGCTGAGACTTCTCTCGTCAAGAAGAATCATCAAATTCCTCGTATTATCAAGCAAAAGATTGCGCAAAAGTTGATTGAAAAAACTTCTATGATCGACATTGCCCATCAGCTTTTCATTTCAACTTCAACTGTCATTCGCAAGCTCAATGGCTTTCACTTTAAGCCTGACTTTAGCCAACTTCCTGAGATTATGTCCTGGGACGAGTATGCCTTCACTAAGGGAAAGATGGGTTTCATTGCGCAAGATTTTAAAAAGCTCGATATCATCACTGTCCTTGAAGGCAGGACACGAACTATCATCCGAAATTACTTTCTTCGCTACGATAGAACCATTCGCTGTCAGGTGAAAATCATTACGATGGGTATGTTTAGTCCTTACTATGACCTAGCTAGACAGCTTCGCTTTCGAATTTCTAGGCTCAGGCTTATTGAGGAGAATCTAAAGCAGGTTCATCCTCTTTTTCAGACTATCTTTAAAACCTTCCTCAAGGATAAAGAGAAAATCGTCAACGCTCTTCAGTTACCCTATTCTAATGCAAAATTGGAAGCGACTAATAATCTCATCAAACTTATCAAGCGAAATGCCATTGGTTTTCGGAACTTTGAAAAGTTCAAAAACAGATTTTCATCGCTCTCAACATCAAAAAAGAAAGGACGAAATTCGTCCTTTCTCGATCTTAGCTGACTTCAACCCACTACAGTTGACAAAGAGCGGTAATTTTTAGTAACTCAAACAAATACAGATAATCAGATAAAAGAAAAGACAAGGCCTAGAAACCTTGTCATCATTACTATACCGGCGGCCGGGGTCGAACCGGCACGTCCTTGCGGACACTGGATTT
>CAUVMH010000102.1:0-3977 GCA_963552835.1 uncultured Streptococcus sp.
TATAGCCCTTGGCTAAACAACCTAAATCAAGCTTCATTCCTTTCTTCTCTAAAAAAATAGTAAAGTTAGTCGGATCCAACTTGATAAAATGCGGGTTAACTAGAGGCAAGACAGCTTCGATTTCGTTTAACTCTGGAAGTCGTGCATCTGCAAAGCCGATTCGCCAGGTTTGAATCAAGGGACCGATACTGATATTTAGATGGCTAGAGGGAGCTAGGCTGTGCTCTAGTCCAAGAGCAATCAGTTCAAACAGGTCAGGATGAACCTTAACAGGTGTGATTCCAGCCTGGTAGTTGATTTCCATCAGTTCGGATTCTTGACTATTGGCGTTGAAGCGGTATTCGAGCTCTTTGAGCAAGTCAAAAGCGCCCTGAAGCAGGATTTCTGCCCGCTCATCTACTAATGAAATCGTGATAGTTGTTCCCATTAGCCGTTCAGAACGTGAATGAAGAGGCAAGCTACCAGCTCCTTTCTTTTCATAGGAAATCATTCAATATAAGTTGGTTAAAGAAAAAGTAAACCCCTTACATTTTATTTCCATGTAACTAGCATACCATAAAGTCAGCGTTTTCACAAATGTATTTTGACAAAAAGTCAAGAAATATGCTCAAAATTAGAATGAAAACGATAGAAAAATAAGGTTTGTTAATATTAAGTGTATTTTTTTCTGAAAAAAAGAGAATTCTGAGCAAATGTCTTGTAAACGCTAACAGTAAATGATATACTAGAAAAGTAAATCAAAAATTAAAGGTAGGAATTTTTCTATGAGTAAAATCGTTGTAGTTGGTGCTAACCACGCTGGTACAGCTTGTATTAATACGATGTTGGACAACTTTGGTCATGAGAACGAAATCGTAGTATTTGACCAAAACTCAAATATTTCATTCCTTGGTTGTGGAATGGCGCTTTGGATCGGGGAACAAATTGATGGCCCAGAAGGTCTCTTCTACTCTGATAAAGAAAAATTGGAAGCAAAAGGTGCTAAAGTTTACATGAACTCACCTGTTCTTTCAATCGACTATGACAATAAAGTTGTGACTGCAGAAGTTGAAGGTCAAGAACACAAAGAATCTTACGATAAATTGATCTTTGCAACTGGTTCAACTCCAATCTTGCCTCCAATCGAAGGTGTTGAAATCGTTAAGGGTAACCGAGAATTCAAAGCAACACTTGAAAATGTTCAATTTGTTAAGTTGTACCAAAATGCAGAAGAAGTCATCGAAAAACTTGCTGACAAGAGCAAACACCTTGAGCGCATTGCCGTTGTTGGTGGTGGTTACATCGGTGTAGAACTTGCTGAGGCCTTCGAACGTCTTGGAAAAGAAGTGGTGCTTGTTGACATCGTAGACACTGTCTTGAACGGCTACTATGACAAAGACTTCACTCAAATGATGGCGAAGAACTTGGAAGAGCACAACATCCGCTTGGCACTTGGTCAAACAGTTAAAGCCATCCAAGGTGATGGTAAAGTTGAACGCTTGGTAACAGACAAAGAAACATTTGATGTGGATATGGTGGTTCTTGCTGTTGGTTTCCGTCCAAACACAGCTCTTGCAGATGGTAAGATTGAACTTTTCCGCAACGGTGCCTTCCTTGTAGACAAGAAACAAGAAACATCTATCCCAGGTGTATATGCTGTTGGTGACTGTGCGACTGTTTATGACAATGCTCGTAAAGATACAAGCTACATCGCTCTTGCATCTAATGCTGTACGTACTGGTATCGTTGGTGCTTATAACGCTTGTGGACATGAATTGGAAGGAATCGGTGTGCAAGGATCAAACGGTATTTCAATCTATGGTCTTCACATGGTTTCAACTGGTCTGACTCTTGAAAAAGCAAAAGCAGCAGGTTACAATGCAACTGAAACTGGCTTTAACGATCTTCAAAAACCAGAATTTATGAAGCATGACAACCACGAGGTTGCCATCAAGATTGTCTTTGACAAAGACAGTCGCGAAATCCTTGGTGCACAAATGGTTTCACATGATGCTGCTATCAGTATGGGAATCCACATGTTCTCACTTGCTATCCAAGAGCATGTAACGATTGATAAATTGGCATTGACAGACCTATTCTTCTTGCCACATTTCAACAAACCATACAACTACATTACAATGGCTGCACTTACAGCTGAAAAATAACAATAGCTGAGCTATCTGGCCTTAAATTAAGGTCAGATAGTTTTTTATGTTACTGTACCCAGACAATTATTGTTTTTCTATCTTGTACTTCATTCTAATCTGGCTTAAAATGAAATGGTAGCTACCAATACAAATGATGAGGATAAAGAAATGACTGAAAATCGTTATGAACTAAATAAAAACTTGGCACAGATGCTCAAAGGTGGGGTTATCATGGACGTTCAGAACCCTGAACAGGCTCGTATCGCAGAGGCTGCTGGTGCGGCAGCTGTTATGGCCTTGGAGCGAATTCCAGCTGATATTCGTGCGGCTGGTGGGGTTTCCCGTATGAGCGATCCAAAGATGATTAAGGAAATCCAAGAAGCGGTGAGCATTCCAGTGATGGCCAAGGTCAGAATCGGGCATTTTGTAGAAGCTCAGATTTTAGAGGCTATTGAGATTGACTATATCGATGAGAGTGAAGTGCTGTCTCCAGCTGACGACCGTTTCCATGTGGACAAGAAAGAATTCCAAGTTCCTTTTGTCTGTGGGGCTAAGGACTTGGGTGAAGCCTTGCGTCGTATCGCTGAAGGAGCTTCCATGATTCGTACCAAAGGAGAACCAGGGACAGGAGATATTGTTCAAGCCGTTCGTCATATGCGCATGATGAATCAAGAAATTCGCCGTATTCAAAATCTACGCGAAGATGAACTCTATGTCGCAGCAAAAGAACTCCAAGTTCCTATAGAATTAGTCCAATACGTCCATGAACATGGTAAGTTGCCAGTTGTAAACTTTGCGGCTGGAGGTGTTGCAACACCAGCAGATGCTGCGCTAATGATGCAATTGGGTGCAGAGGGTGTCTTTGTCGGTTCAGGTATTTTCAAATCAGGCGACCCTGTTAAACGAGCAAGTGCCATTGTCAAAGCTGTAACCAACTACCAAAATCCTCAAATTTTGGCTCAAATCTCTGAAGACCTAGGGGAAGCCATGGTTGGTATCAATGAGAATGAAATCCAAATTCTTATGGCAGAGCGAGGAAAATAGATGAAAATCGGAATATTAGCCTTGCAAGGTGCCTTTGCAGAACATGCAAAAGTGCTAGAAAAGTTAGGTGTTGTTAGTGTAGAAATCAGAAATTTAGATGATTTTCAACAACATCAGAGTGACTTGGCGGGTTTGATATTACCTGGCGGTGAGTCTACAACCATGGGCAAACTCTTGCGTGACCAACAGATGTTGATTCCCATCCGAGAAGCCATTCTATCTGGATTACCCGTTTTTGGGACCTGTGCGGGTTTAATCTTGCTAGCTAAGGAAATTATTTCTCAGGAAGAAAGTCATCTAGCGACTATGGACATAGTAGTTGAGCGCAATGCCTATGGGCGTCAACTAGGAAGTTTTTATACAGAGGCAGAATGTAAGGGAGTCGGTCAGATTCCCATGACCTTTATTCGCGGTCCGATTATCAGTAGTCTTGGAGAGGGTGTGGAAATCCTAGCAACTGTAGATGACCAAATCGTTGCTGCGCAAGAACAGAATATGCTGGTAACCTCTTTTCATCCGGAATTGACTGATAATGTGCGCTTGCACCAGTATTTTATCAATATGTGTAAAGAAAAAAGTTGAGAAAAGATTCTCAACTTTTTTACATGTAATAAACAATCGCGATATATTGGAGTGCAGATGCCGCTAGGATAAAGAGATGCCAAATCATGTGGAAATAAGGTTTTTTCTTAGCGTAAAATCCAGCTCCAACTGTATAACAGAGTCCACCAGTTACCATGAGACTCCAGAAAATTGGCGTTGTTTGACTGATAATGGCAGGAATGATAGCCAGAACCAACCAGCCCA
>CAUVMH010000103.1:0-3976 GCA_963552835.1 uncultured Streptococcus sp.
CATTTTCCCCAGCCAACATTTTAGCTACTTCCTCTACTCGCTCTTCTAAAGTCAAGAGACGAACCGTCGACACCGTTGAGTGCTCATCGCTAATCTTCTCAATGAAGAATTGATAATCCGCAATGGCAATCACTTGTGGTAAGTGAGAAATAGCTAAAACCTGACCATGCTGGCCAATCTTATGAATTTTTTGAGCGATGGCTTGGGCCACGCGACCTGAAACTCCAGTATCCACCTCATCAAAGACAATACTAGTCTTGCCTTCTTTACGAGAAAAGGCAGATTTAATAGCTAGCATGAGGCGAGACAGTTCCCCACCAGATGCAACTTTGACCAAGGGTTTAAAGTCTTCACCTGGGTTGGTAGAAATGAAAAACTCGACCGTTTCATTCCCCTCACGACTAAATTTGCCCTTGCTAAAGCGAACCTGGAATTGAGCCTTCTCCATGTAGAGGTCTTGCAGTTCTTGTTTAATCTCTGCTTCAAGCTGCTGGGCCAAATCATGACGAGCTGTTGCAAGCTGTCCTGCCAAGTCAACAAGATTAATTTCCAATTTCTTGAGCTCTGCTTCCATGTCTTCGGAAGAAAGGTTATTACCTGTCAAGAGATTGTACTCATCCGTAATCTTAGCAAAGTAAAGCAAAACGTCGTCCACAGTTCCACCGTACTTGCGGGTAATAGTATTTATAAGGTCTAAGCGATTTTCAACCTGCATGAGGCGATTGCCATCAAAATCCAAGTCCTCAATAATATCTTCTAAACGCTTGGTAATATCTTCTAAAACATAGTAAGTTTCTGATAGAGAACTTGAAATTTCACGGTATTCAGGGTCATATTCTTCGACACTTTCCATGTCATTCATGGCTGAACGGACATTAGCAAGACTGGAGAATTCCTCATTGTCTAACATGCTATAGGCATTGGTCAGCGTATCAGCAATATTCTTATGATTGAGGAGTTTATCTCGTTCTTGGTTGAGAGCCAAGTCTTCACCAGCCTGTAAGTTTGCTGCCTCAATCTCTGACATTTGAAATTCCAACATCTCAATACGAGCCTTGTGTTCCTGTTGGTTTTTCTTGACTTCCAAAACCTGCTTACGCATTTTGCGATAGGCATCAAAGCTCGTCTGATAGGTCTCCTTCAAGTCCAAGAAAGCAGCATCACCAAACTCATCCAACATCTGAATGTGCAGTTGAGGACGCATTAACTCTTCTTGGTCATGCTGACCATGGATATCCACAAGGTGTTGCCCAATAGCACGCAAGACAGAAAGATTGACCATCTGACCATTCACACGACTAACACTACGACCGTTTTGCAAAATTTCCCGGCGGATGATGATCTCATCGCCCAATTCTAAACCTTGCTCATCAAAAAGTTCCTGTAAAAGGCGACTGTTTTCAACCGAGAAAAGCCCCTCAATCTCTGCCTTTGGCGCACCGTGGCGAATAACGTCTGTCGTTGCACGAGCCCCCAACATGAGATTCATAGCGTCGATAATGATAGACTTTCCAGCACCCGTTTCCCCGGTTAAAACAGTCATACCCTTTTCAAAATTGAGCGAAATCGCCTCAATAATGGCAAAGTTTTTTATCGAAATTTCAAGTAACATACTGACCTACCATTTTTTGACTTGTTCAACAATTTCTTCAGCTGCCTCTGCTGTTCTAGCTACAATTAAGATAGAATCATCATCAGCTAGACAGCTAAAAATCTGTTCAGAGAATGCCTCAACCAACTGACTCTTCACAAAAATAGTATTTCCAGGAATGACAGCAAGGTTGATCATATTTCCCATTAACTCAGAACTCACAATGTTGTCCTCAGCCAACTGCAAACTCTTAACAATTGATTTTGGCAATTCATAGATATAGGTGTTGTTCTTCAAAGGAATTTTAACAATCCCAAGCTCCTTGATGTCCCTTGATACAGTGGCTTGCGTAGCAGAAATACCTGCTTCCTTCAAATGTTCAACGATTTCTTCCTGTGTTCCGATCTGATAATCCGTAACAAATCTTCTAATTTTTTCAAGTCTCTCTTTTTTATTCATCTTTAAATTCTCTATGTGCTCTCTCTACAACTTTTTCTATTTCAGGAGCAACTTGGTTACTTGCTCCCTCTTCCTTTTTCAAATATGCCAGAAATTCGATGTTTCCATGTCCACCTTGGATTGGTGAATAGTCTAATCCAAGCACTGAAAAACCTTGTTCAACTGCCATAGCAGTGACAGATTCAAGGACATGTTGATGAACCTTGGCATCGCGAATGATTCCATTCTTCCCGATTTGCTCACGACCTGCTTCAAACTGCGGCTTAACCAGAGCCACCACCTGCCCTTGATCTTCCAAAACACGGTGCAAGGCAGGCAAAATCAGACTGAGGGAAATGAAACTCACATCAATACTGGCAAAGCTTGGTTCCTGCTCAAAATCAGTCTTTTCAGCATAACGAAAATTAAACTGCTCCATGCTGACAACCCGTGGGTCTTGGCGTAATTTCCAAGCCAACTGATTGGTACCGACATCGACTGCAAAGACCAACTCAGCACCATTTTGCAACATGACGTCAGTAAATCCTCCAGTGGAGGCCCCAATATCAATCGTGGTTGCGCCATACACTGATAAATCAAAGACCTGCAAAGCCTTTTCCAGTTTTAGACCACCTCGACTGACATACTTGAGTTTTTCACCCTTGAGTTTTAGTTCAGTATCATCTGGGATTTTCTCTCCTGGCTTGTCAAAACGCTCCCCATTGAGGACTGCTACGACTAGTCCAGCCATGACGCCGCGCTTGGCCTGTTCTCGCGTTTCAAACAAGCCCTGTTTATAAGCTAGTACATCCACTCTTTCCTTAGCCATTGATTCTCAAACTTTCTACTACTTTCACAATCGATTCTGTTTCAAAGGGAACCTGCTGGGCAATTTCTTCTAATTTAGCCTTGGCTTGATCCAGAGTTTGGTTACAAAAGGCAGTCGCCTCCTCCAAGCCTAACAAGGCTGGGTAGGTCGACTTTTCTGCCTGTAAATCCTTTTGCGGAGTCTTGCCGATTTCCTCAAAACTAGCTGTTACATCCAGCACATCATCTCGAACTTGAAAGGCCAGCCCAATCAATTCACCCACAGTTTTTAGTTTTGCTTGTAACTCTGGTGCTAATTCTACTATGATAGCTGCTGCTTGGAAAGGATAGGCTAGTAATTTGCCTGTTTTATTAGCATGAATGGTCTGAAGTTCTTCCAAGGACAAATGCTGGTGTTCGCCCTCCATGTCCAGAACCTGCCCTGCTACCATGCCTAGACTTCCTGAAGCAAGGGATAGGTTGGCAATCAGGTCCACCTTGATCTGACTTGGCAAATCTGCCTGCGCGATCAAGGCATAGGGATCTAGGAACAAGGCATCTCCTGCCAATATTGCCATCGCTTCGCCAAATTTCTTATGATTAGTTAAACGTCCCCGACGGTAATCATCGTCATCCATGGCAGGAAGGTCATCGTGAATCAAGCTCCCTGTATGAATCATTTCCAAGGCCGCAGCCACTTGAGCATGTGCTGGTTTAATAGCGACTTGCAAGGCTTCCAGAACCTCTAACAAGAGAAAAGGCCGAATACGCTTGCCCCCAGCATGAATGGAATAGAGAACGGACTCTCGTAGACTAGAAGCAAACTGCTGGTCTCCATAAAAATCTTCCAAAGCCGACTCCACAAGAGCTAATTTTTCTTGCTTCTTCATTCAAAATCACTTTCTGTTCCGTCTTCTTGCATGACCTTAACCAAGGTCTTTTCAGCCTTGTCCAGCGTCGCTTGGAGCTCTTTTGACAAGACCATGCCCTTTTGAAAGGCCGCAATCGCATCTTCCAAAGCAATTTCACCGTTTTCCAAACTTTGGACAATGGTCTCTAGTTCTGCTAGATTTTCCTCAAATTTCTTTTGTTTTGACATCTTTAACCTCTAATTCTACTTGACCATCTCGCATCAAAAGC
>CAUVMH010000104.1:0-3866 GCA_963552835.1 uncultured Streptococcus sp.
CCACTGATAATCTTTACTTCCACTCCCTGAGACTCGAAATAGTCAAAGGTTTCCTTGGTATTATCCTTAATCTCATCTGATAGAACGACGTGCCCTAGTAGTTCCATATTGGCTGGGCTTGTAATCTGGTCCTTGCTATGAGCAAGCGATAAGATTCGAAACCCTTGTCGTTTTAGATGTTCATAGTAAGGATCCATCGCTTGGGTGAAGCCGAGAAATTCATAAGCACCCAAAAAGTAAGTTCCTCCATCTTTAACTTGGACAAAGGAATACTTATTTTTACTTGAAAAGGCACCAACTTCTTGAACTTCCCACTTTTTCTCACACGTTAAGTAAGTCTTCAGAGCTCGCGACGTCGCATTTTCATCCTCAAAATAAGCTAGATAAGAAGATAGTTTCTCTGCTAGCTTATCATCTATTTCTTGGACCTTCATATTACCAGTCGTAATGGTTCCTGTCTTATCAAAACAAAGAACATCTACACGCGCCAAGGTCTCCACACAGTATAGTTCCTGCACCAAGACCTTCTTTTTAGCCAGCTTCATGGCCGCAACCGCCAGAGATACACTGACCAGGAGAATCAATCCCTCTGGAATCATGCCGACCAAGGCACCAGAACTTCCCAAGACAATCTCAACATACGTCCGCCCTAGACTAAAACCTCTGACATAGAGCAGAATGGCAACTGGCACCAGCAAGATAGAGACGATTTTTAAAATCTTATCCATATAATCGCGCAGTTGAGAAGGGTATTTTTTGAATTCCTTGCTAGATTTTGCGAGTTTGTTGATATAACTATCAGGCCCCACAGCCGTAGCAAGGACTAGACAAGTACCGCTGACAACATTGCTTCCGCTCATCAGCTTGTCACCTGTTGCTTTAAAGACCGAATCACTCTCACCCGTCAGCAAGGACTCATCTACCTCAATATTTCCTTCAAGCACTTCTGCATCTACAGGTACCTGATCTCCCAGATTGAGATGCAGATACTCGCCCAGTACGATGTCTTCTGAATCAATCTCAATCGTTTGACCATCTCGATTGACCTTGTACTTACTTTTACCAAGCAAACTTAGCTTTTCTAAGGCATTTTTTGAACGCACTTCTTGGAAAATCCCGATGGCTGTATTGATAGCAATCACACCTAAAAAGAGCATATTTTCAAATCGCAAGGTTGTGGCTACCAGAACTGCCAGAGCCAAGTTCATAGCATTAAAGAAGGTAAAGATATTTGAAACGACGATTTCCTTGGTTGTTTTATAGGGTTTAATGTCACTGATATTTCGTTGACGATTCTTGATGTCTTGGCTGCGTAAATACTTCATTTCTACTCCGATATCCTTTTGTACTACTATAGTAACACATATCTTTTTCTCTGTCACTTAAAGACTCAAAATAAGAGGAAGTTCCCTTGGTAAGTATCATCTATCGCCACTTTAAAGAGCTACTTGAAAAAAAGAGGCTAGGATTCCCCTAACCTCTTTTCTTGATATTTTATTCTGCCAAGGCTCCCATTGGATCCCATGGTGCAAGCACGATTGGTTCTGTTTCATAGGCGGCTTGTTCTTCTGCTGTGAGCAGTTCTTTGCGAACAACGATTTGGTAAGTGTATTCGTCCATCCAAGCGTCTGAGGCAACAAAGTAACCATCTGTACCAACCTTGTCTCCCCAAGAGTTCTCAACTTTCCACTTGGTTGACTTGCCATTTTCGTCCAAGTCCACACCTGTCAAGACCATGGCGTGGGTCATCAAGCTTTCGCTATAGTCCAAACGTCCAGCTTTGTCTTGAGTGAGTTTAATGTCCATGCTTGATTCGAAGTCATAAACATCTGTCGCAAGGATTCCTGCTTTGCGGTTGCTGAGCTGGCCTACATCTGAACCAAACCAAACAGTTTCTCCTGTTTGCATTTGGGCAATCGCCAATTTCTTCAAGCGTTCCATTGGAACGTTGATGTAGCGAACTGCACGGCTACCAACCACATTTCCTAACATCTCAACTGTGTAAGATTTGCCATAAGGTTTATCAGCAGTCGGAGCATTGATAACAGAAACGTAGTCTTCTAGAGGAAGGTCAACATATTTTTTGTAAAATTCTTGTGGTGTAATGCCCTTTTCACTTTGGTAGTTATCATCCTTGTCACGATAAGCAAAGTCAAATTTACGTGGTGGAAGCCCTAGTGACATAGCAAGGAAGTTAAAGATTTCTTGCAAGAGGTCTTCTTTCTTAGCTTGAACAGTCGCTTGGTCTGCACCAGAAGTGATCAAGTCACGCAATATTTGAGCATCTTGGCGAAGCAATTTGTTGAGAATAGCATTTAGCTCACGGCTGCTGCTAGATGAAACAGACTCAGGATAAACAGACTTAGGAACGACACCATATTTCTCAAAGAGGGCAACGACCATATCCCACTGTCCACCGTCTTGTTGAGGTGTTTGGAGTAGGAAGCTAACCTTGCGGCTCGTCAATTCTTGGTCTGCAGTCGCAATGACTTGCTCCAAGAACCAGTTAGATTTTTCATACTTGTCCCAGAAGAAAGTGTGGGCTTGTGACAATTCAAAGTTTTCCAATTTGTATTGAGAGATGAGTTTGTGACGGAAAGTGTTGAGAGCTGCAAACATCCAACAACGACCAGACGCTTTCTGGTTAGTAACCTTGTCCTTGGTCAAATCTAATGAGAAAACAGGTGCATTGTCTACATGACTTTGGCGACGTTCTAGGGCTGCAAAAATTCCGTTGTGGCTGGCAGCATTTTCAATCGCTTGGTATTTGATATTTGCTTCATAGTTAGCAAATAGTTTATCAGTAAATGATTCTTGAATCGCGTTCATAGATTCCTCCTTTTATTCTACTGTCTATTATAACTCTTTTCACAAAGGAAGCAACTGAAAACATAAAAAGGCAAGGACATTCTCCTCGCCTTTTCTAAAATAAATCAAATTAAACAATACTCGCAAGGAGAACCTCTAACTCCTCCTTGGTCAGACGACGCCATTCTCCTCGTTCTAAATTCTCGTCCAAAGCTAAAGTTCCCATCGTCAAACGTTGTAGGTCCACTACTTCCTTGCCACAGTAGGATACCATACGCTTGACCTGATGGAACTTCCCTTCTGCAATGGTCACCCGAACCTGGCTCTCATCCTTACCTGAATCCACTGACAAAATCTCCAGTTTGGCCGGCTGGCAGGTAAAGTCCTTGAGCGGAATCCCCTTAGCAAATGTTTCCACGTCTTCTTGGCTCATGATGCCCTTGACTTGCGCCAGATAGGTCTTATCCACATGACGCTTAGGTGAAAGAAGAGCATGGGCCAGCTGACCATCATTGGTCAAGAGTAGGAGACCATGTGTATCGATATCCAAGCGCCCTACTGGGAAAACTTCCTTGGTCCGCGCCAAGTCATCCAGCAAGTCTAGAACCGTTCTATGCTTGGAATCTTCAGTCGCTGAAATGACTCCTTTGGGCTTGTTCATTATGTAGTAGACAAACTCTTCATACTCCAGCACTTGGCCATCAAAGCGAATCTCATCTCTTTCTTCATTAATCTGCAATTTAGCTGACTTTTCTTTTTTACCATTTACCGTCACGCGCCCAGCCTTGAGCAAGTTTTTGACCTCTGTTCGACTCCCCACAGCGCAGGCAACTAAAAATTTATCTAATCTCATAAAACTATTATATCATACTCAAAAGGAGGCTGGCCCAAGTGACCAACCTCCTTTTTTCTAATTTTTCAAGAAACTAACTTCCTCGTCTCCAGAAAATCGCTAAGACAATCATAGCTCCTAAAATAGCTGGGATAATGGCCGTTCCTGCTATAATTGGACCCCAAGTTCCAAAGAGCAGGTGGCCCAGAAAGGCACCAATCCAGCC
>CAUVMH010000105.1:0-3852 GCA_963552835.1 uncultured Streptococcus sp.
TCTTTTACCTCGTGCGTCTCTATGGAGCTGCCTTTGTTCAGTCGGTCGTCAGCAAACGCACCTATGACAAGTATATCGGTTGGCTAGATAAGGGCAATCGTTTCGAGCGTTTCTTTATCTTTATGATGATCTGGCCAGTTAGCCCGGCTGACTTTCTGTGTATGCTGGCTGCCCTCACCAAGATGACCTTCAAACGCTATATGATTATCATCATTCTGACCAAGCCCTTTACCCTAGTGGTTTATACTTATGGTTTGACTTATATTATTGATTTCTTCTGGCAGATGTTTTGAGAATAGAAAAATCCGTTTGGTTTCCCAAGCGGATGTTTTCTTTGTTTTATTTTGCGACACTCTTAGCAAGGACAAAGTTTCCAAGTGTGGCAGAACCATTGCCTGCGACTGCTGGGGTAACAATGTAGTCACGCACATCTGGTACTGGTAGATAGCCGTTGAGAAGAGCTGTGAATTTCTCACGCACACGGTCCAGCATGTGTTGTTGGGCCATAACCCCACCACCAAAGACGATGACATCTGGACGGAAAGTCACTGTAGCATTGACCGCAGCCTGAGCGATATAGTAGGCTTGAACATCCCAGACAGGACTGTTGAGTTCGATGTTTTCACCACGAATACCTGTACGAGCTTCAAGACTTGGTCCAGCCGCAAAGCCTTCCAAACAGCCCTTGTGGAAAGGACAAACGCCGTTAAACTCTTTCTCCTCGTCCATTGGGTGTTTAGCCACATAGTAGTGACCCATCTCAGGGTGACCGACACCACCGATAAACTCACCACGTTGGATAACACCTGCACCGATCCCTGTACCGATCGTGTAGTAAACCAAGTTTTCGATACGGCCACCAGCATTGTTACGAGCAACTACTTCACCATAGGCAGAGCTATTTACGTCTGTGGTGAAATACATGGGTACGTTGAGGGCACGACGGAGAGCCCCAAGTAGGTCTACATTTGCCCAGTGAGGTTTTGGAGTCGTTGTGATAAAGCCATAGGTTTTTGAGTTTTTGTCGATATCGATCGGACCAAATGAACCGACAGCAAGACCAGCAAGATTATCGAATTTTGAAAAGAACTCGATGGTTTTATCGATAGTCTCGATAGGAGTTGTTGTTGGAAATTGTGTTTTTTCCACAACATTAAAGTTTTCATCACCGACAGCACAGACAAACTTTGTACCGCCCGCTTCTAAGCTTCCATATAATTTTGTCATGATAAACCTCTTATCTTTGTTTTCTCTATTATAGCACATTTTAAAGGGCTAGATTTCTCAATATTTTAGATTTTCCTCTGTAAATCTTACCATCCAAGTAAAAACGAACAAACATAATATTTGTTCGTTTTATTTTTAAATCTGATTTTCGAAGAGGACTAGGCTTTCACTTCGATGATAGCGTCACCCTTGACAACTGAACCGCTTGCGACTGGTGTCACAGAAGCGTAGTCTGCTGTGTTGGTTACGATAACCATTGTTGTGTCGTCAAGACCTGCAGCAGCGATTTTGTTTGAGTCAAAGGTTCCGAGAACATCACCAGCTTTGACCTTGTCGCCTTGAGCAACTTTTTGTTCAAAGCCTTCACCGTTCATAGTCACCGTGTCGATACCAACGTGGATCAAGATTTCAGCTCCGTTTGCTGTCTTCAAACCGTAAGCATGTCCTGTAGCAAAGGCGATTGATACTTCTGCATCAGCTGGTGCGTAAACCACGCCTTGGCTTGGTTTCACTGCAATCCCTTGTCCCATTGCACCACTTGAAAAGACTGGGTCATCAACATTCTCAAGGGCAACTACGTCCCCAACGATTGGAGTTTGGATTGTTTCATTTTGAGGAGCTACTGGAATGTTACCAGTTGTTTCTTCTTGAACCAAACGTTCTGTCGCTACTTCACTAGCAACTTCTTCTTCGTCCTCGTAACCAAACATGTAAGTAAGTGCAAAACCAAGAACGAATGATACAGCTACCATAAGGATGTATTGGAATAATTGACCGTTACCAATGTACAACATTGTACCAGGGATGATGGTGATACCATTACCAGTACCAGCAAGACCAAGGATTGAAGCCAGTCCACCACCGATAGCACCAGCAATCAATGAAAGGAAGAATGGTTTACGGAAACGCAAGTTCACCCCGAAGATAGCAGGCTCTGTAATACCGAGGAAGGCAGAAAGAGCAGCTGGGAAAGCAAGTGTTTTCAGTTTAGGATTTTTAGTTTTGACACCAACGGCAACAGTTGCAGCCCCTTGAGCTGTCATAGCTGCAGTGATAATGGCGTTGAATGGGTTGGCATGATCGGCAGCAAGCAATTGCACTTCAAGCAAGTTGAAGATGTGGTGTACACCTGATACGACAATCAATTGGTGAACCCCACCAATCAAGAAACCACCAAGACCAAATGGCAAGCCAAGAATCGCTTTTGTACCGATAAGGATGTAGTTCTCAACAACATGGAAGACTGGTCCGATGACAAAGAGTCCAAGGATAGACATCACCAAAAGTGTCACGAATGGCGTCACCAAGAGATCCAAGACATCTGGAACCACTTTGCGGAGAGCTTTTTCAAACTTGGCTCCGACCACCCCAATGATGAAGGCTGGAAGAACGGAACCTTGCAAACCAACAACAGGAATGAAGCCAAAGAAGTTCATAGCTGTTACTTCACCACCTGATGCTACAGCCCAGGCGTTTGGAAGCGAACCAGAAACCAGCATCATACCGAGGACGATACCAACGGCTGGATTTCCACCGAATACGCGGAAGGTTGACCATACAACCAAACCTGGCAAGATGATGAAGGCTGTATCTGTCAAGATTTGAGTATATGTTGTCACGTCAGCTGGAAGTGTCATTCCAAGAGCAGTCAAGAGACCACGCACACCCATGAAGAGACCAGTTGCTACGATAACTGGGATGATTGGTACAAAGACGTCACCGAAAGTACGGATAGCACGTTGGAACCAATTTCCTTGTTTAGCAGCTTCTGCTTTCATATCTTCTTTAGAAGATGTTGGCAAACCAAGTGCAACCACTTCGTCATACATCTTGTTTACTGTACCAGTCCCAAATATGATTTGGTATTGGCCTGAGTTAAAGAAAGCTCCTTGAACTTTATCCAAGTTCTCAATCACTTCCTTCTTGATTTTCCCTTCATCTTTGACCATGACACGCAGACGAGTCGCACAGTGGGCTACACTGTTGACATTCTCACGTCCGCCAAGGGCTTCGATGACCTTTTTTGCAATATCCTGATTGTTCATTTGCAAAAATCTCCTTATAAAAATTTTGTTCTTGTTTGAAAGCGATTTTATTCGCCCTACGACTATTATTTTATCACGTTTCTAAAATATGTCAAGCGTTTTGCAGAAATTTTTATTTTACTTCTTTTACTCCTGATTATTCTTGCTCGTTTTTGAGGGATATTTTCTTTTTCCTCAAAAAAATATCCTTATGTTAGAGAGTTCAAAGCTTTTTATTTACATTTTCTTTCATTTTTTCGTGAAAATTTGTCAAATTTCCTTTGCTTAATTTCTGGTAATCGTTTGACATATTTTTCTCTTTTTTAACATAAAAGACTTGCTTTTTTTGTCGAAAACGTTTACTATTAATAATAGAATAGAACTTATGGAGGAAAGATAAAATGGAATGGACAACCGAGCGCCGTTACAGACGCTATGAAGACTGGTCTAATGATGAAATCAAGCAAATCAAGGAAAAGATGGCTCAATCTCCTTGGCATACTCGTTACCATGTCGAGCCTAAAATGGGGCTTCTCAATGATCCAAATGGCTTTTCTTATTTTGATGGCAAATGGATTCTCTTTTACCAAAACTTCCCCTT
>CAUVMH010000106.1:0-3846 GCA_963552835.1 uncultured Streptococcus sp.
CAGGACTTTCCACAGGTTTAACTGCATCTTCTGTTTGTTTCTTAGAGTCAGGTTGTGCTTGTACTTCTTCTTTTGGCGCTACTGCAAGCTCTTTAGCAGTTGCGTCCGCTTTTTCTGAAGAGCTTGTCGTATCCACACTTGCTTTAGGTGCTGAGTCTGCTTGTTCTGAAGGAAGAGCTACATCGACTGCTTTTTTGAGAACCTCTGCTGGTAAGTCGCTCTTTTCACTCACCGAAGTTGCGTCTGGCACGACTTGGGCAGGAGTTGGATTGACGATATCAGCACGTGCAGAACTTGGTTGATCAACTAGGACAAAGAAGCCACTAGCCACAACAACTGAAGCAACACCGACACTGAGACGGCGAATAGACCAACGAGTATATCTCTGATTTGGATTGAATTTCATAGGATTCTCCTTAGAGTTTTCTTTTTTTGATGACTCTAGTATAATCTCCTAAAATTAAAAAGGATTAAGAAAAAGTTAAAATTTTTCTTAAATCCCTCTTATAAAATACTTATATTGACTCGTTAATCATTTGGAAAGAGAGTAGTCCTTCCTCTCCTACTCACTCAGTTCAGCTAGGGTGTCCAGATGTTGGTTATTAATGACGGCCATGATATAGGCATCTGCCTGCAAGAGGTCATTAGGTCCGAATTGGACATCCAGAGGAGCATTTTCGTAGGCACGAAAACCTAGTACGTTGAGGTTGTATCGCCCACGCAAATCCAACTGACTGAGGCTTTTACCTACCCACGATTGAGGGATTTTCATCTCGACAATCGATACATTCTTGTCCAGCTGAAAGACGTCTACGCTGTTATGAAAGAGGATGGTCTGTGCCAATGAGCGCCCCATTTCAAACTCTGGTGAGATGACTGCGTCTGCGCCAATTTTTTCTAGAACCTTTTTAGCTGTATGGCTTTTGACCTTGGCAATGACGGTCGGCACTCCTAGACTCTTGCAGTGCATAACCGCGAGAACACTGGACTCCAGATTTTCACCCGTTGCGACAACTACGGTATCACAGGTGTCAATCCCCGCTGATAGAAGGAGTTCTTCATCCGTGATATCTCCAACTACCCCACGCGCCAGCACAGGTTCAAATTGATTAATGCGTTCCTCGTGGTCATCAATAGCAATGATATTCATGTCATGCTTGGCTAGGGCAGCCAAAACACTGCTCCCAAAAATTCCCAAGCCTAAAATTCCAATTGTCCGATCTGACATCGTTTTTCCTTTCTTATCCGATAGTGATATCTGCCTTCATATAGTGAATCGTATCTTTCTTGTCTGGCTGGTATTCCGCTACACTGACCAGTAGTGTCAAGGGACCAATACGGCCGATAAACATCAACAACATAACGATACTGAGGGCTAACTTACCTAACTCTGGTGTTAAATTTGCCGTCACCCCAACTGTTGCAAGGGCTGAAATGGTCTCAAACATGAGGTAGATAAAGCGCGGATTTCCCTCTGCTGTTATCCCTAGTAGGATCAAGCCCAGCAAGAATGTTAGCAAGAAGATAATAAAGACACTGAAAGACTTTTGTACGGTTCGGGGTTCAATGGTCCTCCGAGCCACATTAGCATGAGGCAAGCCCAATAGTTCACTGCGAGCAAAGACCAACAAGACAAAGAAGGTCGTAATCTTGAGCCCGCCTGCTGTCCCTCCAGGTGCCCCGCCCAGAAACATCTGCAAGATGTAGATCAGTAAGGTAACTGGTCTAGCCTGGGTGTAGTCAATGGAAGCAAAGCCTGCCGTTCTCATACTGACTGTCTGGAAGAAACTAACCAGCAGTTTCTCTGGAGCGCTGAGATTTCCAATCGTCCCAGGATTGTTCCACTCAATTAAGAGAGTCGATACTGTTCCAAAGAGCAGAATTCCCGCCGTTAAAAAGAGAACCAGCTTGGTATGGAAACGCAGGCGGCGTTTTTTCTTCTTCCCAAACTGGGTCGCTAGGTCAAACCAGACCATAAATCCTAGACCACCAGTGATAATCAAGCCTGCAATCACTAGATTGATCAAGGGATCCGTTTGAAAGGCTACCAAACTCGTACTTCCAAAATTATCAAATCCAGCATTACAGAAAGCTGAAACAGCCAAAAAGATAGAGGTTAGAATCCCTCGCCCCCAGCCAAATTCGGGGATAAAGCGAAAACTCAAGAGAAAGGCACCAATTCCTTCCACCATAAAAGTCGTCAGAAAGATTGAGCGGATGAAGTCCTTTAGAGACTGGGTTTCTCCATAACTGAAACTTTCTTGAATAGTCTCACGACCACGAAGACTGAGCTTTTGCTTGCCTTGGATATAAAAGATTCCGATAAAGGTCATAAGCCCCAATCCACCGATCTGGATCAAGAGCATGCAAATCAGCTGGCCCCATATATTGTAAGTAGAGGCTACCGGCTGGGTAAAGAGCCCTGTCACACAGACCATGGACACGGTCGTAAAGAGATGGTCAAAGTAGGTCGCTTGTGACGTTTCTGCTTGCACAAAGGGGAGACTTAAAAGGAGAGAACCCAAGAAGATTACTAGGGCAAAACTTAAAAAGATGCGACGGGCTGGCGACAAGCGTCCCAGTATCGTCTTGATTTTTTCCAAAAAAGATTTGAATAACATAACTACATTCTACCATAAAAACAGTCAGAACACTCACATGTGGTGCACAATGGCAAGACAGAGTTCGAGTGCCTTATCAAAAGCTTCTGAGCCCCAGTCACGACTGTCGTAGTTGTCCAGATCCGCTAAGGAATCTGCAGTAAAGAGCAATTCTCCCCAGACAACACCACGTAGCTGAGCCACTGCCGCAAGAGCCGAGCACTCCATTTCCACAACAGCGCAGCCTTCTTCCTTGCGATAGGCAACCTTTTCAGCCGTCTCTCGGTAAAAACCATCTGTCGTCCAGGTCATAACTTCCTCATAAGGAATGCCTCTTTGCTCCAAAACTTGCTCAATGGCAGAGACAGCCTCAATCTGCATCTCCATATAACGAGAAGGCGCTACATAATGGTAGCTGGTCCCCTCATCTCGCAGAGCGCGAACAGGGACGAGAAAGGCATTTTCCTCTATATCGGCTAGGACGCCACAGGTTCCAGTGGAAATGATTTGCTCCACACCATAGCCAATCAACCAATCCATAAACTGGGCAGCTGGGGCAGAACCCACGGGCGCCTGGGTTAGACAAATCGTCTCACCCTTGTAGTTGATGACATAGACTGGATAAGTCTTGGTGGCAGAAACGAACTCACCAACACAGTCCACTCCTGCTTCCTGAGCGTAGCGGTCAATCTCTTCCTCCAAAAATGCATAGATGCACTTTTTTGGCAACTTTAAGTCCAATCCCTCATGTGTTGGCATAAGGACCGCCTGGGGATTGTCATCAAACTCCAAAATGGGAATCGCATGTTTCTGAATCATAGCCCACCTCCTCTAATTTTGTACTATTGTATCAAAAGCTGACGAAGTGTCAAGGAGTTGTCTTTAGCAAGCCAGAAAACTCCTCTTCCATACATTTAAGAAATCGTTGCTCTGCTGGAGAGGTCGGTTTCTGTTTTAGTAAAGTGATTGAGAACTATCACCAAAATAGCAAATTCAACAATAAAAAAGCACGAATCTGCATCAGGCAATATATACCCTTTTATATTATCTTGTGCAAGAAGCCAAACCAATAGAATCTAGCCTCCATTTTGTCTAGGCCTACTCTATTTCCACAAAGCACCCAAAATCTGTTTTTCTAATAAGTCTAGGTCCTCTTCCTTTATTTCTCCGTTGTCGCTAACGATATAAAGTTGAGCGAAGTAAGCCAACAATGGACCAACACAAATACGAACCATTTGAGGAATCG
>CAUVMH010000107.1:0-3822 GCA_963552835.1 uncultured Streptococcus sp.
TACACTTCCAAGAGTTCTCAAATCTCATCATTTGGTCAACTTTGAATAAGGGACCTTTTATAGCGTTTGAACCATGGTCTGGCTTGTCAACATCCCTTGAAGAAGGAGATCATCTAGAAGATAAGAAGAATGTTCGGCTCTTGGAACCAGGCCAAGTCGATCAGATTGGCTTTGATATTGAAATCTTTTAGACTAAAAATTAAAACACAAAAAACAAACATTTACTGTTGACTTTTTCTGAAAATAGGAGTATATTATGTTTGTAAACAACAAATGATGTTTGTAACGAACAAATAATCACTTGTTATATTCTCTTTGACGGAGAAAGTTTGTTTCCAGGAGATTGATTTCCTGGACTTGAATAAGGTGTTATTCATCTCATTCAATCAAATTTGTCACTAAACTGCTAGAAAGTCTTTTGTAGGTAAACTACTAGTTATAAAAGTCTTTACTAGCCTAGAAAAGTAAAAAGGAGTAAACAATATGTCTATTGTTATCGGTGCAGATGCTGCAGGTTTGAGATTGAAAGAAGTTGTGAAAGACTTCTTGGAAAAAGAAAACTTCCACGTTGTGGATGTTACAGCTGAAGGTCAAGACTTTGTTGATGTGACTCTTGCCGTTGCTGCGGAAGTAAACAAAGAAGAACAAAACCTTGGTATCGTGATTGATGCTTATGGTGCTGGTCCATTTATGGTCGCAACAAAAATCAAAGGAATGGTTGCTGCAGAAGTATCTGACGAACGTTCAGCTTATATGACTCGTGGCCACAACAACTCACGTATGATCACTATGGGTGCAGAAATCGTTGGTGATGAATTGGCTAAGAACATTGCTAAAGGCTTTGTTAACGGCAAATACGACGGTGGCCGTCACCAAATTCGGGTCGACATGTTGAACAAAATGTGCTAATTAGATTACAGTAAGAAAGGTAAATTAAAAATGAGAATTGCAATTGGATGTGACCACATCGTAACAGATGAAAAAATGGCGGTTTCAGAATTTTTGAAATCAAAAGGATATGAAGTCATCGACTTTGGTACCTATGACCACACACGTACTCACTACCCAATCTTTGGTAAAAAAGTTGGTGAAGCTGTTACAAGCGGTCAAGCTGATCTTGGGGTATGTATCTGTGGTACTGGTGTTGGTATCAACAACGCTGTCAACAAAGTTCCAGGAGTTCGTTCTGCCTTGGTTCGTGATATGACAACAGCTCTTTATGCAAAAGAACAATTGAACGCTAATGTTATCGGTTTTGGTGGTAAAATCACTGGTGAATTGCTTATGTGCGATATCATTGAAGCTTTCATCAAAGCTGAATACAAACCATCAGAAGAAAACAAAAAATTGATTGCGAAAATTGAGCACGTTGAAACTCACAATGCTCATCAAGCAGATGCAAACTTCTTTACAGAATTCCTTGAAAAATGGGATCGCGGTGAATACCACGACTAAGAGGTGACGCATGATTTTAACAGTCACAATGAATCCATCCATTGATATTTCTTATCCTTTGGATGAATTGAAAATTGACACTGTCAACCGTGTGGTGGACGTGACCAAGACAGCTGGTGGTAAAGGTCTCAATGTTACACGAGTTCTTTCAGAATTTGGTGATTCTGTTGTTGCTACTGGTTTGGTCGGTGGTAAACTTGGTGAGTTTTTAGTAGAGCATATCGATGATAAAGTAACGAAACGTTTCTTCTCCATTCAAGGAGAGACTCGTAACTGTATCGCTATTCTACACGGTGACAACCAAACAGAAATCCTTGAAAAAGGTCCCGAAGTTCTTGAACAAGAAGGGCAAGATTTCTTGGCTCATTTCAAAAATCTCCTGGAGTCAGTGGAAGTAGTAGCTATCTCAGGTAGTCTGCCAGCAGGTCTTCCAGTTGACTACTATGCAAGCTTAGTAGAACTTGCTAATCGCGCAGGAAAACCAGTTGTTCTGGATTGCTCAGGTGCTGCCCTTCAGGCGGTTCTTGAATCACCACACAAACCAACAGTTATTAAACCAAATAACGAAGAATTGTCTCAGCTTCTTGGGAAAGAAGTTTCTGAGGATTTGGATGAATTAAAAGAAGTTCTTCAAGAGCCTCTATTTGCAGGGATTGAGTGGATAATTGTTTCACTTGGTGCAAATGGTGCTTTTGCAAAACATGGGGACACTTTCTACAAGGTAGATATTCCTAGGATTCAGGTAGTCAATCCTGTTGGATCTGGAGATTCTACTGTTGCAGGTATTTCATCAGGACTTCTTCATAAGGAAACTGATCAAGAACTCCTCATCAAGGCCAATGTCCTTGGTATGCTCAATGCTCAAGAAAAAATGACAGGTCATGTGAATATGGCCAACTATCAAGCCCTATATGATCAATTATCAGTAAAAGAGGTATAAAATGGCTTTAACAGAACAAAAACGCAAATATATGGAAAAACTTTCTGATGAGAATGGAATCATCTCAGCTCTTGCCTTTGACCAACGTGGTGCTTTGAAACGCCTCATGGCTCAATACCAAACGGAAGAGCCAACTGTTGCTCAAATGGAAGAACTCAAAGTCTTGGTAGCAGATGAATTGACCAAATACGCATCATCTATGCTTCTCGACCCTGAATATGGTCTTCCAGCTACAAAAGCGCTTGATCCAAATGCTGGTCTTCTCCTTGCTTATGAGAAGACTGGCTACGACACAACTAGCACCAAACGCTTGCCTGACTGCTTGGATGTTTGGTCTGCAAAACGCATTAAAGAACAAGGTGCGGATGCAGTCAAATTCTTGCTTTACTACGATGTAGACAGCTCTGATGAACTAAACCAAGAAAAACAAGCCTACATCGAACGCATCGGTTCTGAGTGTGTGGCGGAAGATATTCCATTCTTCCTTGAAATCTTGGCTTACGATGAAAAAATCGCTGACGCTGGCTCTGCAGAATACGCCAAAGTAAAACCACATAAAGTTATCGGTGCTATGAAAGTCTTCTCAGACCCACGCTTCAACATCGATGTCTTGAAAGTGGAAGTTCCAGTCAATATTAAATACGTTGAAGGCTTTGGTGATGGTGAAATCGTGCATACTCGTGAAGAAGCAGCAGCCTTCTTTAAAGCACAAGATGAAGCAACTAACTTGCCATACATCTACTTGAGTGCTGGTGTATCAGCTAAACTCTTCCAAGATACTCTTGTATTTGCCCATGAATCAGGTGCAAACTTCAATGGTGTTCTTTGTGGCCGTGCTACATGGGCCGGATCAGTTGAAGCTTACATCAAAGATGGTGAAGCAGCAGCTCGCGAATGGCTTCGCACAACTGGTTTTGAGAACATTGATGAGCTCAACAAAGTTCTCAAAACAACAGCGACTTCATGGACTGAACGTGTGTAAGATTTTAATTAGACTGTTTGATCATTTTCGTCTAAAAATGGAATTTTTTTGATTAAAAGTGTTTACAATCTTTTATCTTAGTGGTATAATTAAACCATAAATTAATAGTAGTGAGTGTTACTAAGTAATATTAGGCATGATCACAGATGAATTAGAAAATAGTAGATTTTCTAACCTCATTTGTGGTCATTTTTTGTACTCATATACCTTTAAGATACAAAAGGAGGTTGCCATGTATCGAATTCTAAATCCAATGAATCACAATGTCTCGCTTGTCAGAAATGATAAAGGAGAAGAAGTGATTGTGATTGGTAAGGGGATTACATTTGGGAAAAAGAAGGGGGATTTGATTGCCGAACATCAGGTTGAGAAAATCTTTCGGATGAAGACCGAAGAGTCCAGAGAAAACTTTATGGCTCTGCTCAAAGATGTTCCGCTTGATTTT
>CAUVMH010000108.1:0-3794 GCA_963552835.1 uncultured Streptococcus sp.
AAAAACTCAATCTCTTTTCTTATTCTTGATTTTTAACTTGACTGGTGGCTACATCTTCTCCAAACCATTTCTGGCTGATTTCCTGGAATTTTCCTTCTTGGTATAGTGAGATAAAGGCTTGGTTCAAAGCGGCTAACAAAGTTTTATCAGCAGGTCTAACACCCACTGCAAAAGCTTCACTTTCAAATCCAGCTGAAAAGACATTGTAGTCGCTTAATATCCCTTCAGACTGGAGATAATAATTGGCATATACTCGGTCAATCAACAAGGCATCAATCCGGTCATTTTTCAAATCAATTAAGGCTTCATTGAAACTTTGGTATTGATTAGCCTTCTGGTCTTTCACTCGGTTCTTGAGTAGTTCTGGTTGTCCTTCAAAATTCAAATAGCCAGAAGATCCAGCCTGGGCCCCTAAAATTTTGTCTGTCATATCCTGAATTGAGTGGATATTTTGAGACTTTTTAGAGACCAAAACTTGTTGATTTTCCATGTAAGGAATAGTAAAGGCAACCTTCTCTTTCCGTTCATCTGTAGCTGTATAGCCATTCCAGATGGCATCAATGGTACCATTTTGTAGTTCGGTTTCTTTCATATCCCAGTCGATGGGTTGAAATTTAATCTGAATCCCTAGCTTTTCAGAGACAGCTTGGGCTAGGTCAATATCAAAGCCCGCATACTGGCCATTCTTTTCCTCAAATCCCATGGGAACAAAGGTATTGTCAAAGCCAATAGTAATGCTACCCTGCTTTTGATATTTGGCCCAGTTATCCTGATTTGGATCACTTGCCTTCTGAGTACAAGCCGTCAGGAAGAAGCTAAAGAACAGAGCAAGTGCAAGGGCAATTTTCTTTCTCTTCATAGACACCTCCTACTTTGGATCAACCTTAAGGATCTGATCAGCAATATTTTCTGCAAACTGAAGGTCGTGCGTCACAACAATCTGGGTCATCCCACGCTCTTTATTTTGAAGGATAAGTTTTTCTACTTCTAATCGCAATTCTGGGTCTAAGGCCGATGTAGGTTCATCATATCCAATAATTTCTGGCTTTATCATCATGGCGCGTGCTAAGGCCACCCGTTGTTTTTGCCCACCAGATAATGAGAAAGGAAAGGCATCTGCATGCCCAGCTAACCCAAGTTGTTCTAACAAACCACGCGCCTTCTTCTCAGCAACTTCCTTCTCCATGCTCATGGTTTTTATGGGCGACAGAGTTAAGTTTTCTAGAACTGACAAATGCGGAAAGAGTTGAAAATCTTGGAAAACAAATCCCAGAAGATTGCGCTTTTCGAGTTCGTCTATAGCTAACGATTCGCCGTTATAGTAGATTTCTCCAGAATCGATGGTTTCCAGTCCAGCTAGCATACGTAACAAGGTGGTCTTGCCTCCTCCTGAAGGACCTACGATTGCGAGGATTTGCTTTTCAGGAATTGATAGGCTGAAATTGGTTAAGATTTGTTTGCCACCAAAGGCTTTATTGATATTTCGTAATTCTAACATAGCAATCCTCCTATCTGTAATAACTGTACTTCTTCTCAAGTTTTTTCGCTATAATGGTTACAAGACCAATCATGATTAAATAAATAGCTCCAGCTAAAAACATAGGAACAAGACTGGCATCTCGATTGGCTGCAGTCCTACTAGCCAAAATCAAATCTGAAATCCCCAAAGCATAGACCAAAGAAGTATCTTTGACCAAACTCATAATTTCATTAAAGACACTCGGTAAGACAATCTTTGTAACCTGAGGAAGGATGATATAGCGAACTGTATCAAAGGAGCTAAATTTTAACACTTTTGCGGCTTCATACTGCCCTTTGGGAATGGTTTCAATCCCACCACGAAAGATTTCTGCAAAGTAGGCTGCATAGTTCAATACAAAAGCAATCACAGCAGCTGGCAAACGATCTAAACGTATCCCAACACTAGGGAGCACATAGTAAATAAAGATTAATTGCAAAAGCAAGGGAGTTCCTCGCATTACCCAAATATAAAGGTCAATGAGATAATGGAGGGGTTTCCAACGGACTTGCAAAGCAAAGGCAACGACAATACCTAAGGGAATTGAAAAAATTAAAACCAGAGCAAAGACTTGAAGTGTCATACTTGCACCGTTTAACAAACTTGGTAATATCTCAAACATATAAGACATACTGCACCTCCTAAAAATAATTGTTCCTATTATAGCATAAATAAACAATTTAGCAAGTCTTTTTGTAAAAAAATTCTATTTTTCAAAAAAAACGTATCTGCCAAATTGACGGATACGTTCTTTTAGAGAGATAACTTTTAAAGTGTTTCTAAGAGTTCTTGCATCTGAACATCATCTGGAACGAGTTTTAAATAAGCTTCAGCTTGCACTTTAGCTTCTTCAAAATATCCCAATTCACGTAGGAGATAAGTATACTGCTCCAGAAATTCAGGATTATCCTTGAGGTCAGACGATAGTTCCTGATAGAGTTCATAGGCCTTATCTAAATCCTCAATTTTCTGATAAGAACGGGCAATCATCCACTTGGTCAAGAGATTTTCAGGTTCTTGACTTTGGAGAGCGATGATATCTTCATACCGCTCTTGTTCCATATAAATGGTTGCGAGGCGAAGAAAAATTTCTTCTGTATCCTCTGCATCTTCTTTAGCAGTAAGGAGAAACTGCTCTGCAGCACTAGGATCATGCAATTCATACGAAAACTGAGAAGCAGCTAGTAAGAGCCGAGTTTCAAATGGATTTTTCTCCAAACCTTGTTTAACGGTACGAAGGGCCTCTTCCACCTGATGTTCCTTATGCAAGGCTTGACTATAACCATACTCATATCCTTCAAAATCTGGTGAAATGGTATCAATCTGCTTAAAGTAAAGAACAGATTTTTGATACTCTTCTTGATCAAAGTAAAGACTAGCCAGTTCAAAGGCAGTTTGGTCATCGTATTCTAGTTCTAAGGCTTTTTCTAAGAACTCAGTTGCAGCTTCAAACTTGCCTAACTGGGCATAAGCGTAGCCAATTCGTTGGTAGGTTGATACACCTGTTTGTTCGTAGATGGAGCGATTATCCAACTGAGCATAGCCCTGAATGGCTTCCTGATAATTCCCTAACTCGCTATCCAACTCAGCCAAACCAAAAACTAATAAGGAATCGTCTGAGTAGTTTAGGGCTTCCAGTAACTTTTCACGCGAAACATCTGTCAATCCTTCCAACTGATAGAGGTCTGCCTTCAAGGCCAAGGCCGATACGTACCAGTCACTTTCGGGTGTGATTTCCTCAAGGTAAGCAAAGGCTTCCTCAACATTGCCATCCTCACTAGCAATGCTTGCTAAATTCAGATTCACTTCTGGGAATTCTGTAACGATATGTTGGTAAATTTCTTTTGCTTGAGGATAAAAGCCAATTCCCTCTAGATAGCTTGCTAGTTCGTAAAGAACTTCACTTGAATCTGTTTCGAGGGCTTTGTGATAATACTGATCCGCCTTGGTTAAATCCTGTTCATCCAGAGCCTGGAGCATGCGTTGACTATTGTTCACTCTTGATTTCCTCCCCTTCTTCTTCATACAGACCGCTGACTTTTTTATACCAGTTAAAGATAGCTGAGATAACGACCTTGGCAGAAGCATAGACAGGAATTCCCAGCAAGACTCCCCAAATACCAAACATAGAACCTGAAGTTAGGAGAACAAAGAGGACATTGATCGGATGGATGTTTAGCTGACTACCTAAAATAAGCGGAGAAACGAAGCGACCTTCAATCGTTTGTTCAACAATAAAGACAATAATCACTTTCAAAAGCATCACAGGTCCTGC
>CAUVMH010000109.1:0-3752 GCA_963552835.1 uncultured Streptococcus sp.
CTCTTTAGCAAGGTGGGTGTTAATCCTTCAGAAGGTGGCTTCATTGCCGTCCAAAGTCTGTCCGTCCATCCGGATTTTCAGAGGCAGGGTGTCGGAACCTTGTTGCTTGCAGCTCTCAAGGAGACAGCTGTTCAGCAAAATCGACAGGGCATTAGCCTTACCTGCCATGATGAGCTGATACCTTATTATGAGATGAATGGCTTTGTCCACGAAGGGATTTCTGACTCAACTCACGGTGGGACTATCTGGTCAAATATGGTATGGGAAAATCCTGATTTTAAGGAGAAGTGATGATTATCCGTCAAGCTCAAATGGCTGACTTAGATGCCATTTATGCCATCGAATTGGAAAATTTTAGTCCAGAAGAGGCTATTAGTCGTGAAATACTGGCGAAACACATTGAAAAGATTTCCTCAACTTTTTTGGTCGCAGAAAAAAATGGCAAGATTTTGGGCTATTTAGAAGGTCCTGTCCGACCAGAACGCTATTTAAAAGATATTTCCTTTACGGAGGACGTTGAAGATTATAGCTATCTGACTGGCGGATTTATCTCTGTAACCAGTCTATCTATTTCTAAAGAAGCACAGGGCTTAGGTGTAGGAAAAGCCTTGTTGAAAGCTATGAAGGAAATTGTGATTGCTGATGAACGCCACGGTATCAATCTCACTTGTCATGATTATTTGATAGCTTACTATGAGCAACATGACTTTGTCAACGAAGGCCGTTCAGCCTCAACGTATGCAGATGAAGTATGGTTTGATATGGTTTGGGAAAATCCCCAGATATAACTTTCATAAATAATATAGTTTTAAAAGTCGGATATGATTGCATTTATCTGACTTTTAAGATATAATGTTAGGGATTATGAAGAAGGAGATCAAGTTTTTGACTGAAAATTCACAGGATAACGAAAAGACGCTGAGTTTTAAAGAGAAAATTTTGAATGAGTTGGCAGCAGCCAATGGTACCCAAAATCACTCAGTTCAGGAAGAAGCGCAGCCTCTTTTAGGTAAAGAAATGGAATTGGCGGAGAGCTTGGAATCTCTCGTTTCTGCTGTTGAAAAATCTCATGAGGTTCTAGAGAAGGATACTTCAGTAGAGGAAGAACCTAGTAAGATCAAAGTAGAAGAGCCAATGGGACAAAGCGAGCCTACTGTTCATACTCAGGCAGATGTGCTAGAAAATATAGTTCGTAATTCTACGATTTCGGAAGTTCCATCAAATGTTGATGGGCCAGGACAAGCTGATGTTTCTAAGAAGGAAAGTATAGAATCTGGAGAGGTTCAAACTTCTGTGGCTCATTCGGAAGCTTATCAAGAAAAGGTGGCGCCTGTTGCAGATGAGATAAAAGAAACAGTGTTACCTGATTCAAACACTACAGATGAAAGAGAAGCTAAAAAAGACTTTTCTACTGCAGAACCAACGCTAAGCCGTAGAGATGTTGCTCATGGAAAGAAACGTTCACGTGCAGCTCGTACCAATAGTAGTAAAAAGAAAAAACGTAAAAACGGCCTAGCCAATCGAATCGTGATGACAGTCTTGGTACTTTTCCTATTGGGCCTTGGTATTACTGGTTTTGTGGGATACAATTATGTTTCCTCTGCGCTGAAACCAGTAGATGCCAAATCGACAGAATATGTGACGGTGGAGATTCCTGCCGGTTCTAGTACCAAACAAATCGGAGAGATTTTAGAAAAGAAAGGCCTGATTAAGAACGCTCAAGTCTTTAATCTTTATTCAAAAATCAGAAGTTATGGTAATTTCCAATCTGGTTACTATAATCTTCAAAAGAGTATGGACTTAGACACGATTGCTAAGCAATTACAAGAAGGTGGAACAGATACACCACAGCCTCCAGTTCTTGGCAAGATAACAATTCCTGAGGGATACACTTTGGAGCAAATCGCCGAAGCAACTACTGTCAATGCTGCAAAAACTGCGAACAAGAATACTAAAACACCATTCAGTAAGGAAGATTTTCTAAATAAAGCTCAAGATGAAGATTTTATTGTAAAAATGACAGCTAAATATCCGCAGCTTCTAGCTACTTTGCCGAGCAAGGATAGTGGTGTTAAATATCGTCTTGAAGGTTATCTTTTCCCGGCTACTTATGATTATGGAAAAGAAACCACGGTTGAAGAACTGATTGACCAAATGTTGGCTGCTATGAATACCAATCTATCGCAGTATTACTCAACAATTGAGTCTAAGAATCTGACGGTCAATGATGTTTTAACCCTCGCCTCTTTAGTTGAAAAAGAGGGATCAACTGATCAGGATCGCAAAGATATTGCGAGCGTCTTTTATAATCGTTTGAACCAAGCTATGCCACTTCAGAGCAATATTGCGCTTCTTTATGCTCAAGGAAAACTTGGTCAAAAGACAACTCTTAAAGAAGATGCTGAAATTGATACAAATCTTGACTCGCCTTATAATGTGTACAAGAAGCAAGGTTTGATGCCTGGTCCAGTAGATAGTCCAAGCCTGTCTGCTATCGAAGCTACTATTAATCCAAGTAAGACAGAGTACTTGTATTTTGTAGCAAACGTGGAGACAGGGGCTGTATATTTTGCAAATACCTACGAAGAACACGCTAAGAATGTGGAAGAACATGTTAATAGCAAATTAAACCAATCAGGTGAAAGTTCTAACTAAATTATGTGGTTTTCCACATAATTTTGTTTTATCAAAAAATAGAAAGAAGAGAGAAAATAAAGTAATGGCTGAAAAAACTTATCCTATGACCCTTGTAGAAAAGGAAAAATTAGAACAAGAATTAGAAGAATTGAAATTGGTTCGACGTCCAGAAGTAGTAGAACGCATTAAAATTGCTCGTTCTTACGGAGATTTATCAGAAAATAGTGAATATGAAGCAGCAAAGGACGAGCAGGCTTTCGTTGAAGGACAAATTTCAAGTCTGGAGACTAAAATTCGCTATGCTGTGATTGTTGATAGCGATTCAGTTGCTAAAGATGAAGTTGCCATCGGTAAAACTGTTACTATCCAAGAAGTCGGTGAGACTGAAGAAGAAGTATACATTATCGTTGGTTCAGCTGGTGCGGATGCTTTTGCGGGAAAAGTTTCAAATGAAAGTCCGATTGGTCAAGCATTGATTGGTAAGAAGACCGGTGATATTGCAACGGTAGAAACACCAGTTGGCAGTTATGACGTCAAAATCCTAAAAGTTGAAAAAACAGTATAAGAAAGGTCGAGCACGCTCGGCTTTTTCTTTATCAATTTATGCTATAATATAGAACAAACAAAGGAGATTGTATTACTGATGGTTTTATCAAAAAAACGAGCACGCCATGTCATCGAGGAGATCATTGCCCTATTTCCTGATGCCAAACCGAGTTTAGATTTTAGAAATCACTTTGAGCTACTCGTGGCAGTCATGTTATCCGCTCAAACGACAGATGCTGCAGTTAATAAAGCTACCCCAAATCTATTTTTAGCTTACCCTACTCCAGAAGCTATGGCAGCAGCATCCGAGGCAGATATTGCCAAGCACATTTCGCGTTTAGGACTTTATCGAAATAAAGCCAAGTTTCTGAAAAAATGTGCCCAGCAACTCTTGGACGATTTCAATGGACAGGTGCCTCAGACTCGGGAAGAATTAGAAACTTTAGCTGGGGTGGGGCGTAAGACAGCTAACGTGGTCATGAGTGTAGGATTTGGTATCCCAGCTTTTGCCGTTGATACGCATGTTGAACGCATTTGTAAACACCACGATATTGTCAAAAAGTCAGCAA
>CAUVMH010000110.1:0-3729 GCA_963552835.1 uncultured Streptococcus sp.
TTTTGGAGTTTCATATCCTGAGAGCTGGCCAACTGGGACAGCCTTTCATAACGTGTCAATTCATTCACTTCTTGCTTAATATTATCCAATTCAGCCTGCTCTGACTCAATCTGAGCATTAACTTCAGTCAAATCATGATTGACCTGCAACAGCTTAGTCTGCATAAACACAATACTGACTGCAAGGATAATCGCTGTTAAAATAATGGAGCCATAGAAGGCTTTTTCGACTCGAGAAAATTTCCGAATCCGTTTTTGAATAGGGTGTTGCTTTCTTTCTGCCATGAAACTTACTCATGCACCTTCCTAGCCACGCGCAATTTCGCAGAATGGGCGCGATTATTGGCTTCTAATTCTTCTTTGCTTGGTAAAATGGGTTTGCGTGAAACTAACTCCAGCTTGGGCTGCAAATCATCTGGAATGAAGGGTAGACCTTTGGGAACATCTACGGTTGAAGCTTCTTTAAACAGTTGCTTGGTCAGACGATCCTCCAGCGAATGAAAAGTAATCACTGAAATACGGCCACCTACAGCCAACAAGTCAATAGCTTGCTGAATGGATTCATCGGCCGCCCCCAACTCGTCATTAACTTCAATCCGAATGGCCTGAAAAATCTGTTTAGCTGGATGACCTTTTTTCTTCAGTTCCTTAGCAGGTTTAGCCGATTTGATAATCTCCGCCAGCTCCGTCGTCGTTTCGATAGGCTTAATTTCTCTCGCCTGCTCGATCTTACGGGCAATCTGCTTGGAAAACTTATCTTCACCATATTTGAAAAAAATACGGACCAGGTCGTTGTAAGGATAGTGATTCACAACTTGGTAAGCTGTCAAGCTAGCTTCTTGATTCATCCGCATATCCAACGGTGCGTCCTGTTTATAAGAAAAACCGCGCTCCCGCTCATCCAGCTGCGGACTAGATACGCCCAAGTCGTAACAAATTCCATCAATCTTCTCGACCCCTACTTCATTCAAACGAGTCTTGAGATTGCGGAAATTATCCTTGATAAAGGTCACCATGCCCCGCTCAATATAGGGAGCCAGACGTTTTTTGGCATTGTCAATCGCAGTTTGATCCTGGTCAAAAGCATACAAATGTCCCTTGTCTCCCAGCTTACTCAAAAGATACTCGCTATGCCCAGCTCCGCCCAAGGTCGCATCAACATAGATGCCATCTGGCTGAACATCAAGCTGGTCAATCGTTTCATGAAGAAGTACAGTAATGTGATGAAATTCTTTTGTCATATCCTATCTATTATATCACATTCACGTATAAAAAAAAATCTAAAAGAATATATCAGCTTTTGATAGGCTACCTTATAGCTTTTGCAAGTCACTTTTAGAAATCTACCACTTAGCTTACCAGCTTCTACCAGTCAGCGAAAAGGCCTTGTGGGCATGCCACATTTTGCTATAATAATAACTACCAATGCATTGCGAGTTAGAATTCTTTCACGTTCCGAAATTGATTCGTCCCCAAAGGAGATTTATTATGAAACTTGCTTTAAAAAATAGACTATTTGCCTTTATCAGTCTGTCACGGATCTTTAATATCCTAGGCTCTTCTATCTATAATATCGTCTTTATCGTATTTGCTTCTAGCATGCCCCAACCTAAGTTTGCCGTTGGTATTGCTAATTTTATCGTTCTTGTTCCTACCTTTTTCACAGTCTTTGTCGGGATGAAGGCTGACAAAACCATTCAAAAGGCCCGCTGGCTTATTCATCTAGGTTATTTGCAGGCCTTCCTCTTCATCCTAGTTGCCCTCCTCACCAAGTCTGCCTCCTATCTAGCCTTTGCTACCGTCTGCTTTCTCAATATCTTTTCTGACATTATCAGCGACTATCGCAGTGGCCTACAGATGCCTATCTTACAGAAAAATATAGAAGAGAAAGATTTGATGGAAGCATACTCTTTCACTCAACTTCTCACTTTTTTGGGAAATTTTGCTGGGCAAGCCTTGGGCGTCTGGTTACTGAGTATCAGCCAGCAGAATTTCGCTATGGTCGCCCTCATCAACGCCCTCTGCTTCTTACTCTCCTCAAGCACTCTTTATCTGATTCGCCAAAAACTCACCCATGATGCTCCTGCTGTTGCAGTGCAAAAACTTCCTTTCAAAAAACAAATGAAAGACCTTTACCAGAATGTCCAAATGATTTTTGAACAAGAAAAAATCGGAAACTTCCTGCTAGTGCTGCTTCAAGTCCTCCTCTTAAACGCACTGGCCGGCTCTATCATGGGACTCTACAATCTCTATTTATTGGATCACCCATTTTGGGGACTAAACCTGAGCCAGTCTCTGCTCATTATCGAGTCCTGCACAGTGATTGGGATTATCTCTGCCAGTGCCTTCTCAAATGATTATTTTTCCAAGCTCTCCCTGATGCGACTCGTCGTTTGGTGCTCGCTAGCTCTCCTCCTCTTAGGCATCAGCAATTTACTCCAAGCTCCTGCTCTCTTGGGAATTTTCTTTCTTACCTTTCTCATGTACATTTCTGGAAAAATCAATCCTAAAATCAACAGCATGCTGCTGAGTAAACTTCCTCCAGAAGTATTAGCCCAAACCTCCAACTTTCTCACTATGCTTTTTACCTTTTCCATTCCGCTAGGAAGCATGCTTTTCACTAGTCTCGGCCTTTGGAATATGGAAAGCGCTTGGTTGGTCTTCTCTCTACTTAGCGGTGTCTGCCTTCTACTCAGTCTCAAAAACAACTAGAGTAAAAATCGGCGCAATTTCATACAAAAAATAAGGAAGCCTAGGCTTCCTTATTACATATTTTTCAATCTTTCTACCCGATCAGAAATTGGTGGGTGAGTATAAAAGAGCTTTTGCAAGCCACCCTTCTTCTTAGGATCATTGATATAGAGGGCTGCACTGGCGTCATCTACATGGTGCTCCATAGGCTGGCTATTGTCTAACTTCAGTAGGGCATTGATCATGCCCTTAGGATTGCGGGTCAGCTCAACACTTGAAGCGTCTGCCAGATACTCACGTTGACGAGAAATGGCCAACTGCACCAATGTTGCAGCAAGCGGCGCCAAGAGAAGAGCCAGCAGAGAGACAATCATCAAAACAATTCCTAAGCCATTGTCATTGTCCCGGTCACTTCGTCGACGGCCACCACCGCCAAACCACATCATGCGCCCAGCCATGCTAGATAGCATTGTGACAGCACTTGTAAGTGCCACTGCAATCGTCGAAATGCGAATATCATAATTGCGAATGTGACTGACTTCATGCCCCATCACACTTTCAAGCTCCTCTCGATTCATAAGAGCAAGTAATCCAGTTGTGGCAGCCACAGCTGCATTCTCAGGCTTTGAGCCAGTCGCAAAGGCATTGGGTGAAGCATCTTCTACGATGAAGACCCGAGGCATAGGAATCTGCGCCACCATGGCCATATCCTGCACAACGTGATAGAGTTCAGGCGCCTCCTGCTCGGAAACTTCCCTTGCACCGTTCATTGACATGACAATCTCTGTGGACTGAAAAATCATACTGACAGCATAAATACCACCGATGATGAAAGCAATGGCCATCCCACCAAAGGGAGAATCGAGCCAAAGATAGCCGACGGCAGCCCCAATCAAAGCTAAAAGAGCAAAGAAGGCGACGAGGAGAACCCAAGTACGCCTTTTATTGCTGGCAATTTGGTCAAACAACATAGTGGCCACCTACCCCAAATCGCTAAAATCCACTTTAGGAACAGCCTTTTCTTCCTCTGGTGTCTTCA
>CAUVMH010000111.1:0-3706 GCA_963552835.1 uncultured Streptococcus sp.
GATGCCATGTTTATCTATTAAGAAAATCCCTATTAGGAAACCTAATAGGGATTTTTCTAATCATTCCATACTAAACTTTGGATCTTTCAAGCTCTGAACACTGGCATTGATAACCGCTCCGATAATCAAAATCTTTGCAATAAGAATAAACCAGAACATCATGACTACCACGATGATGGAACTGAAAAATCGGACATCAACTAGGTGATTAACATAGTTATTAAAATAAACAGAAAAGATATTCAATAAACCGATAAGAGTTAGCAAGACAAAGACACTTCCTGGTAAAACATAGCGGATTCGTGGTGTTTTTACTTTTGGAAGGAAGTAATAAATCATAACCAGAATGGCAAAGATCAAAGCATAGACTAGAGGGCCTGTAAAGTCTTGCAGGTAGGAAAATAGCGGGCTGTCTGATTGCCAGTAAGTTTTGAGGAGGTTGAGCAACATGCGACCAAACATACTCAAAAACAAGGCTAGGGCAAAAAGAATCTGCAAGCCGAGGCTAACAAGCAAACTCATCAACTGATGGGAGATAATTCCTCGACTTTTGGTCACTCCATAGGCTTTGTTAAAAGCTTTTTGGAGGAAATCCATTGATTTTGAAAAGGTCCATAGGGCTGACAAAACAGCAAAACTCAGCAAACCAGTCGATGGTTGAGTCAGAACTTCTCGGACAATCTTAGCGACCACATCATACACTGTATCAGGCAAAAATTCCTTAATTGTAAGTAAGAAATTTGAGACTGGAATCTGAAAATAAGGCAAAATATTGACCATTATCATTAGCAAAGGAAAGATTGAAACCAACCAATAGTAGGCAACCGCAACACTGGTCAACTCACTATCAGATGCTTGATAATAATGCAAAAAAGCTTTCAATAATGGCCTGTCCATCAGCTCTTTCCACCACTTTTTCATGTTCCATCCTCCGTCATCTTCTTCATCATCTAAGTTCTTCTGATTAAATCTAGCATATCATAAGGTAAAGTATTTGCGGCTTCTTTCAGAGAATAATTTTCTAAGTTATTCACATTTTGGCGTAGTTTTTTGGCATACTTGGCTGTTATCAGTTTAGCTTCTTCGTATTCAAAGATTGCCTTGCGTTCGAGATAGTAGCCTCGTAGCATTTCATCGATATTGTTTGGCTTGATGCGATTGATAACCCGCTCAACAAAGGCACCACTTCCAATAATGGCCGTCTCGCGTAGACGAGACTCTTGCATAAAGCTAATCAGAGAACTCTTGTAAACCCCTTTGAGGTTTTCCAAACTCTCGATAATCAACTCTGTATTTTCCAAATACAACTCTGAAATCTGATCATAGTCAACTGCTAATAGTTTACGAGATTCTTCATTCATCCAACTACGGAAAGTTTTGCCAAAGGTAAACATTTCATGGAGTAGAAAGCGCAGTATCCGTAAAGAAACTAGGAAGTAATAAGTCACTCTAGAAGCGAAATTCCGATTGATACTCTGCTCCATGTTTTTTAGGTAACGCTGGTAAACTCGATAGCCACGCTCGCTGATTCTATTTTCTTCGTAGGCTTGCTCCAAACCGTCACTCTCAATACTCAAGATAAGAAGCTTGAGAGACTCCCAGTCCTCTTGGACTCTTTTATTTTCCTGACTAAGGATGAGATTTTCAATCCGACCATGATAATTATCAATAGCTGCATAAAGAGGAAGTTTGTTCTTGTGATGGTCCAGCTCTTTTTCTAATTCTGCAGCCACATCATTCAGAATCGCAATATGCATCAAATGGTCCTTGCTTTCCTCTTGTTCCTCAGACAAGTGGGGGAGAACTAATAAACCTGTTAGAAAGCTCAATAGTGTAACGCCTGCTACAAGGAAGAGTAACAGAGGATACTCCTGCTCCAAATGACTTGGTATGAGGAGAATGGTCGCGATAGATACTGTCCCTTTGACACCAGAGAAGGTCAAAAGAAGCATATCTTTCATGTACTTATGAATTTTTTTCTTAAGTCGACGCGTCCTCACAAAGTAAAAACCAGCAATCATGACAAAGCGGATCGCAAAAAGCAAGAAGGTCAGAACGACAACTGAAATCAGTAAAAGAAGGGGATTGTAGAGAGAATTAGACAAAATTGGCTCTGCTATCAACTCTAATTCCATTCCCAAGAGAACAAAGACTGAGCCATTTAGCATAAAGGTCACGGTATGCCATACGGTCTCCGTCACAGTGTCTACTTGAGCCTCAAGGAGCGTAATTTTCTTAAAGCGGCTGGCCTTCAAAATACCCGCAACCACTACTGCGATAATCCCTGAAACATGAAACTCTTCTGCGATGAAAAAGGTCATGAGCGGCAAACTTAGCTCTAGCAATAGTTCACTGGCTATATCTATCGCTCGCACACTCAGTAAAAAGGTATGCAAGAAACGATTGACCATAGCCGTCACAAAACCGACTACAAAACCACCAAGGATGGAAAGTGCTAGGGAAGTCCCAGCTTGGCTGAAAGAAAAAGTTCCTGTTGTCCAAGCAGCCAGGGCCATCTGAAAGGCAACCAACCCAGAAGCGTCATTTAAGAGCCCTTCCCCTTTTAGAATATTAGAAACCCGTTTAGGAAAACGAAAACGTTCAGAAAGAGATGCAAAGGCAACCAAATCTGTTGGCCCAAGTGCCGCTCCAACTGCTAAACAGGCAGCTAAAGGAAGAGTCATCCAAAGGAAGTGAGCCATGCCCCCCAAGCTTAAGGTCGAGATAAAAATCACAGGAAAGATCAGAAAGACGACAATCCGCCAATGCTTCAAAATGGACGTAATATCCGCTTCTTCTGCCTCCCGGAAAAGTAAGGGACCAATAACCATGGCCAGAAACAGCTCTGTATTGAGATGAAAGTCCGCATCGGGAACAAATAAACCAATCCCAATCCCCAAAAGAATTTGTACAAGAGGAAGGGGCAGAAAAGGGAGAAGTTTATTGGTCGTAGTTGAAATGATTAAGACAAATAAAAATAGAATCAAGTAAATGAGTAATTCCACACAATTCCTCCTTAATCTTTTTTACAACAAGATTCAAAAATCTCCTTTTGCTCTTGGATTTTCTGATCAATCTTAGAACAGTCTTTGTGCTCAATTTTTTTCTGGCATCGTTCCATTTCAAGAGCCACTAATTTTTTCTTGATTTTAAGCATTTTCTTGCTCATATGTGCTTCGTCGAGCACCCCGACTGCTCGCTCGTGATGCGTTGACTCGACAAAATTTTGGCGCATTGCCTCAAGCTTCTCACGAAGGTATTGTTTATCCATGTCTATACCTTTCTAATTTTTCAATCATAACTAAAAACGGTGGATTATTAACTTGGTTGAGAGTCCGATAAATGGCAGCTGTATACTCTTGTTGGTTCAACTGGCTAACAAAATCCAATACAGCATCCCTCTCGGTGTCTCCTCCTTCATGACCATAGTAAATCATAATTGCAATCCGTCCCCCTTTGACAAGCAAGTGACACAGCTTTTCTAAGGCTTCGATAGTAGTCTGAGGTTGGGTGATGACGGATTTGTCAGCAGAAGGTAAATAACCAAGATTAAAAATCCCTGCCTTAGCTTCTGTCACAAACTGGTCTAGTGTCTCATGACCTTTCAAGATTAACTGGGCATTTTTCATTCCAGCCTGATCCAAACGCTCTTGCGTCTTCTCCAAAGCCTGCTCCTGAATATCAAAGGCATAGACTTGCTTGGCTA
>CAUVMH010000112.1:0-3697 GCA_963552835.1 uncultured Streptococcus sp.
GTATTCCCTTTTCAGACCCTGTTGCAGATGGACCTGTGATCGAAGAAGCAGGCTTGCGTAGTCTAGCTCATGGGACTTCTACCCAGGCTTTGGTTGAAACTTTGAAAACCATTCAGACAGAAATTCCACTTGTCATCATGACCTACTTTAACCCCCTCTTTCAGTACGGTGTTGAGAACTTTGTTAAAGATTTGGCAGATACAGCGGTCAAGGGCTTGATTATTCCAGACCTGCCTCATGAGCATGCCAACTTTGTAGAGCCCTTTTTGGCAGATACAGACATTGCCTTGATTCCCCTAGTTAGTTTGACCACAGGACTTGAGCGCCAAAAAGAGTTGATCAAGGGAGCTGAAGGATTCGTCTATGCCGTTGCTGTCAATGGGGTGACAGGGAAATCAGGAAATTACCGTGCAGACTTGGACAAGCACTTGGCGCAATTGCATCAAGTAGCTGACATCCCAGTCTTGACAGGTTTTGGTGTGTCTAGCCAGGCTGATGTAGAACGCTTCAATGCGGTATCAGATGGCGTTATCGTCGGTTCAAAAATTGTAAAAGCTCTCCACCAAGGAGAGCCGATTGAGGACTTTATCAAACAAGCAGTAGCTTACCAAAAATAATCACACAAGCAGCAAGTAAGAGGAAAGGCACGAAAGGAAGTCTTTCCTTTTTCTTTTGCAGTAGAAAGGCCAGAATGCCCGTCGCAGAAGCGAACTGAATCAAGATGAGTAATTCGGTCGGACTAAAGACGAGAGCACAAGAAGCCAGAAATAGAAAATCCCCTGCTCCCATGCGGATATCGATAAAATGGGCCATGATTCCAAGGGCAAGGAAAAAGAACATAATCAGATTCCAACCAGAGCAGGCCATGAGGATTAGGTGGAAAGTCATCCAGACCAGTAAGGGATACTCCTGATGGCGAAAGTCATAGATTCCCAAGGTCAAGCCAGCAGTTATTAGAATGACTTGGCCCAAGGAAAGGAAGCCCCATGACCAAGCCAGAAAGAGGGCACCCAAGCCCAATTCAAAAAGGGCATACCAGACAGGATAGTGAGCCTTACAATAGCGACAGCGAAAGCGATTGAAGAGCTGAGAGAGGATAGGAATCAAATCTAACGGACGCAAGCGAGTCTGACAGGAATCGCAGTGACTAGCCGGTCGGATAATGGATTGCTCAGGAAAACGGTCAATGACCAAACCCAGAAAGGAAGCGAGAATGCTCCCTACAAGAAAAAAATAAAGATCAATCATACTTATCTATTCGTAAAAAATAGGAGAAGTAGTATAATGGAGAAACATAGATAAGATGGTGAGGTCAAGATGACAATTCGTTTTGAAGAAAATATGAGCACAGAAAATGCTCAGCACGTATGCCAATGGTCCAACTCCCTTGGCAAATCCTTTCAAGAACAATGGATGGGACCAAAGATTCCTTTCCCCTTAACAATTCAAGCCTTGCAAGATTTGGAAGGAATCTTTTCTATCTTTGATGGACAAGAGTTTGTGGGGCTTATCCAGAAAATCAGGCTAGAAGACAGGAATCTTCATATCGGGAGATTTTTTATCAACCCCCAGAAACAGGGGCAGGGCTTAGGTAGCCAGGCTTTAAGGAAATTTATTAGTTTGGCCTTTGAAAATGAAGACATAGACACTATTTCTCTAAATGTCTACGAGGCAAATCAAACAGCTTACAATCTTTACCAAAAAGAAGGATTTGAAATCGTTCAAATGGTTGAAGTACCTATACGAAAATACATCATGAAAAAGGGGAGATAGCAGATTAACTTTGTAGTAAAAACTCCTTTTTCGCTGTGAAGAAGGCTATACTATTTTAAAGGTAGAAGGAACGGCTCGTATGAAAAAAACAGATATTTTTAAAGACATTGTTTGGATTATGACACATGATTCATCTACAGTAAAAGATCGCAAAGGGTGCAACCCTCAGCCTTTTCTAGAAAAGATTACAGATGATATGACTGAGCAAGAATTTCTCTATCAAGTCAGGACTTATCTTGCTAGTTTTGGGATTATTGGGCATGTTTCTTTTCATGATAAAAAATCAGGTCCGAAAGGTTTTCTTTTGAGGATAAGTGAGCAGGAAATGTTTGTCGAGGAAGCAAACCAAGATACAGGCCTCCGAGTGGGGGATCGAATCCTCGGTATGGACGGGATGAGTTTGGAGCAAGTAGCTTTGCAACACCCAAAGTACTTTATTAGTCTGACTCCAGAAAGACGATACCGAGAATGGGCAGATTTGCTACTGATAGCAGAGCGAGTGACCGTCTTGCGAGATGGGCAGGAGATGTCTATTACAGTTCGTGCTAGCCAGCAAGCTCAAAAAGCTCAGATCTTTTGGAAAGAGTTGGAGTCAGATATCCTCTATCTACGCTTAGATAATTTTATGGATGAAGAAGCGATTAGCCGTTTATACCAAGAGTGCTTGCAGAGGATTACTGAGACAGAAACTCTTATTATAGATGTCCGTTACAACAATGGGGGCACGGATTCTTTGTATTTTCCGCTCTTACATCTTGGCTTGGAGGAAGGGAAAGGCTATGACACTCTTGATTTACAGGATGATGGAATGGAAATTCTCTATACAGAAGGAAATGTCGAACAACGCTTAAAAGACTTTGAAACATGGCTTCAACAAGAAAATATCAGTCCTGATACGGTGAAACTGCTTGAAGATTTTCGTAATAACTTACTCCAAAATCGAGGGAAAGGCTATGTTCGGTATCAGGATGATCAGGACGAGCTTTTTCCAGGTGTTAAGGGTGGTCACTATCCAGAGCAAATTTTTGTTTTGTCGGATATTTATTGTGCATCATCAGGAGATAATTTTGTCAAGATGATGAAGAATTTTAAGAAAGTAACAGTTATCGGCCGTCCAACGCTTGGTATTTTAGACTACTCAAATTGTTGCAAGGTAGATTATGATGATTACTTTTTGATGTTCCCAACTTCTCGCTGGTTGGCTATAGATAAAGGCAAAGGGATGACGGACAAAGGTGTTCTTCCTGATATAGAAATCCCTTGGACTCCTGCACATTTTGAACGAGATGTAGATCTAGATAAATGTCTGAAGTTGATTGAGATGAAGAGGAAACATTAGATTGTTTAAATAAAAGACTTAGTTCTGTATGAAATAGAGCTAAGTCTTTTGCTTTCGATCTGCTTGTAATTGAGTAAAATGATTGTATCACTGAGGGGTAAAAGAACTTTTTTACACACCAAATACATCTTGAGTATCCGTTGATGGAATAAAAGTAGGGAGGACACAAAAAAAGCCTTGCAATCAAGGCTTTTCCTGTTGTTTTTAGATGCCCCCTGCATGAATTTGTAAGAACTTTTCATATTGAAAATAAACAAAAATGTTGAAATATAGCTGATTTTAGGGAAATACTTTTAGGTATTTTCAATGTCAGGATTTAAAAATGGGGCAAAAGTGGGGCAAAAACGAATGACTCGTATTTTGTTTGAAAACCTATAATACCTAATGATTATGCTATTCTAGATATATAGTTTTGTTATAAATAAATGTCAGTGCGAGTTCAAATCGGAGGATAAAATGGAAAAACAAATTAATGAAAAAAAGCCTTGGTTCCCAAAGCTTTTTAATGTTATAAACTCATTAAAATAACTCCCAGTTAGATTTGGAATATTTTTTATTCTGTGTCATATAAAAATAAATAAAATG
>CAUVMH010000113.1:0-3647 GCA_963552835.1 uncultured Streptococcus sp.
GCAAAGATACTCTGAATCATCTCTTTACCTAGGTAATGGTCGATACGGTAGATTTGCTCCTCATCAAAGGCCGCAAGGAGATCTTCATTGAGTTTGCTAGCTGTTTCGTAGTCTGTACCAAATGGTTTCTCAACGATCAAGCGCTCAAAACCTTTGCCATCTACAATGTTTTCAGATTTGAGGTGCTTGGCAATGGTTCCAAAGAACTGGGGTGCCATAGACAAGAAGAAGAGCTTGTTGTGTTCAGCTTGGTATTTATCGTTAAGTTCGGCTTGTAATTGACGCAAAGCAATGTAATGTTCCGTATCATTCACATCATGGCTTTGATAGTAGAAGTGGCTAGCAAATTCTTGGGCTTGCTCGGTACTATCTGCCAAATCAAGGATGGACTCGACAACTACAGATTCAAAATATTCCTTACTCCAAGGTCTACGAGCTGTTCCGATAACTGCAAAATGTTCAGAGAGATTGCCTGATTTATAGAGTCTGAAAAGGGAAGGGTAGAGTTTGCGTTTGGCTAAATCTCCACTCGCACCGAAAATTGTAACAATAACCTTTGATGACATCTAGCTACCTAATTTCTATATTTTTTCCTAGTTGGACTAGGGATGAGATTTTCTCATTGTCATAGCTTTTATTTTATCATAATTTTCAAAAAAATCAAAAATCCAATACGCAATTAAAAAAGTGTAAGGAGAACCTCACACTTTCGTTTTATACGTTTAAGACCTTGTCCAAAAATTCTTTTAGACGAGGGTGTTGCGGGTTATCAAAGATTTGATCTGGTGTCCCATCTTCCAGGAATTCACCATCAGCCGTAAAGATAACACGATTGGCCACCTGACGAGCAAATCCCATCTCGTGGGTTACGATGATCATGGTCATGCCTTGCTCTGCTAATTCCTTCATAACGTTTAGTACATCTCCAACCATCTCAGGGTCAAGAGCAGAAGTTGGTTCATCAAAGAGCATGATATCCGGATTCATGGCAAGTCCACGAGCGATGGCTACACGCTGTTTCTGACCACCTGAAAGACTATCTGGATTGGCATTAGCTTTATCTGCTAGTCCAACCTTTTCAAGCAACTCCATCCCCAATTTCTCGGCTTCTTCTTTGGTCATTCGTTTGTGTTCAATAGGTGCAAAAGTGATATTTTCTAGAACGGACATGTGAGGGAAGAGGTTGAAGTGTTGGAAAACCATTCCTACGTTCTCACGAACATGGTCGACATTGGTTGATTTGTCAGTCAGATCATAACCATTCACAGTAATGTGACCACTCGTTACCTCCTCGAGGAGGTTAAGGCTACGGAGGAAAGTGGATTTACCAGAACCGGAAGGACCGATGATACAAACAACATCTCCTTCATAGAATTTAGTTGTAATGCCTTTTAAAACTTCATTTTTTCCATAATACTTATGCAAATCATTTACATCAATTTTTAGTTTTGCCATTAACGAATCCTCTTTTCTAAGCGTTTGGCTAGTCTAGTCAAAAGCGTGATAATTACAAGATAGAAGATAGCAAGGATTGCATACATCTTGAAACTTTGGTAGTTACGGGCGATGATAATCTTACCAGTTTGGAAAAGTTCCACCAAACCGATAGCAGATACGATGGTTGTATCTTTAAGAGCGATAACGAATTGGTTGACAAAGTTTGGCAACATCAATTTAGTCGCTTGTGGCAAGATAATCTTACGCATGGTTTTTCCATAAGAAATACCAAGACTGCGACTGGCTTCCATTTGCCCAACTGGAACAGCTTGAATCCCACCACGAACAATTTCAGCGATATAAGCAGCTGCATTGAGTGAGAGGGCGATAGTACCAGCTACAAAGTCATTGATTGGACTTTGTTGGCCTGTAATGGACTCGATGAAGTTTGGAATACCCCAGAAGATGAAGGCTGCAAGAATCATCAAGGGAATACCACGGATAACATCAACGAAAATCTCAGAGATCAGACGAAGAGATTTGTATGGACTAACGCTAAACATACCAAAGATAATACCGATGACAATGGCAATTGCAAATGAAATAAGCGCTAGAGCAAGAGTGATTCCAAGTCCACTAAGAAGTTGTTTGTAGTTGTTTTGAAGCAAGCCCCAGATAGTTGTTTCGTCAACCGTACTTGTAGAGTCAGTTGAAGTTTCGCTAGCTAGATACTTGTCAAGAATCTTTTGGAATTCTCCGTTAGCTTTGAGGTTAGCAAGTCCATTATTGAACATCTGGATCAATTCAGGGTTTGTTCCTTTTTTAACCGCAAAGGCAGTTTCACCGATTGGTGTTCCAGCGATTGGCGTTTTCAATTTTTGACCTTGGCTGATAGAATATTTGAGAACTGGCTCATCATCCATCACAGCATCGATAGATCCAGTGTTCAGACTGTCATACATTGATGCGCCATCTGCGAAGGTTTTAATCTTATAGCCGTATTTGCTTTGGTTCTCAGTAAGGAATGTTTGAGAAGCAGTTCCGTTTTTAACACCGACAGTTTTATCCTTGAGGTCTTCATAAGAAGCGACGGTGCTTGATTCTTTCACACCGAGAATCGTATTTGCTGTGTAGTAGGATTCTGAGAAGTCGAAGGTTTCCTTACGAGCATCCGTTACAGACATACCAGCAATGATACCATCTGCTTGTCCTGCTTGAACAGCACTGATGGCTGCGTCAAATCCTGGGTTGGTAATTTCAATTTCAAAACCTTGGTCTTTGGCAATGGCCTTGATGAGGTCCATATCAATACCAGTGTATTGATTGCTTGAATTTTGAAAGACGAATGGGGCGAAAGATGAGTCGCTGGCAATAATGTACTTGCTTTTCACTGGAGTAGCTTTTTGTCCAGCAGCAGTAGTTGTCGTTGGGCTTGCCGTAGTTGTAGAAGCTGTCCATTTTTGGATGATTTGCTCCAAGCTACCATCTTTCTTCATTTGTGCTAGGGCTTCGTTAAACTCGGTAACCAAGTGTTCATACTTGCTCCCTTTCTTGACACCAAAAGCAAAGCTTCCAACAGCCTCACCATCCATATTGATGCTGAGATCTTGTCCTTGATTAATCGCATACTCGATAACAGGTTTATCATCCATGATGGCATTTACAGCACCAGCACTTAGACTGTTATTCATCAAATCACCTGTATCAAAGGTTTTAATAGAGAAACCGTATTTATCTTTGATACTTTCGAGGAAACGTTGAGCGGCAGTTCCGTTCTTAACTCCAACTGTTTTTCCGCTAAGTTCCTCATATTTGGTGATTTTATTCGCCTTTGTGGTAGCAATGACAACTTTTGTATCATAATAGGTATCAGACATGGTAAAGACATTTTCACGTTCTTTTGTTTTTGTCATACCTGCCATAATAGCATCTGCTTGACCTGACTGCACTGCATTTACAGCTGCGTCAAAGCCAGGATAAGACATTTGAATGTTCCATCCTTTGATTTCTGCGACTTTATTGATAATATCAACATCAATCCCTTTGTAGGTTTGATCTGAATCTTTAAACTCAAAAGGCGCGTAAGCTGTATCAGACACAATCTTAACAGTATCAGCTTTTGCCATACCTAGTGAGAAAATGGGAAATAAAATGAGCAAACATGCTAGTATTTTTTTCTTCATTTTTAGTCTCCTTTTCCGAATATTTTC
>CAUVMH010000114.1:0-3614 GCA_963552835.1 uncultured Streptococcus sp.
ATTGGCGTTGTTTGACTGATAATGGCAGGAATGATAGCCAGAACCAACCAGCCCATGATCAGGTAAAGGGCAAGGCTGAATTTCTCATTGACCTTTTTAGCAAAGATTTTATAGAGGATGCCAAAGATGGTCGTTCCCCACTGAATAGCAATAATGAGATAGCCAAACCAGTTATTCATCAAAGTCAATACGACCGGCGTATAAGAGCCAGCGATAGCCACATAAATCATAGAATGATCGATGATTCGCAAGACGTATTTGTGGGTCGAACCGTAGGCCATAGAGTGGTAAATGGTTGACGAGAGGAACATGAGAAAGAGACTGATAACAAAGATAGAAACACCAAAAGATGATAAAAATCCGTGTGCTTCATAACTATAGGTGGATGAAATAGGGAGTAGGATGAGCATGATAACGGCACCCACAGCATGGGTCACGCTATTAGCAATTTCCTCTCCAAAACTGAGCTTTTTACTGAGTTTTAGACTGGTATTCATTGGATTTCCTCCTCTTCTTTGATAAGGATTAAGTCTAGAGTTTGATGATAGAGTTTAACCGTTTGACAGCTGGTTTGGATAATAGGATTTTCTGGATCAATCCCATGGTTCATGTAGTCTACAAAAGCATCGTAGAGCTGGTCTGAGCTCGCTTGAGTTTGCAGAGTATTAAGGGTCTGAGCGATTTCTTGGATCGAAAAGACAGACTTGAGAGTGGTGATGGCAATCAAACGAGCAATCTGTTTGCGTTGGTATTTTTTCTTGTCTGGCTTTGTCAAGTAACCATGTTTGACATAGTTGTTGACCATAGATGCTGTTAGTCCCTTGTCTTTATCTGGAGAGACAGGGGCACAGACTTGATTGACATAAAGTAAAACCTGATCCAGATAGAGGTCAATGTTTGGAATGTCTTCCCATTTTGGGTAGGAAAAGTTAGAATTCATTTCCAACTCCTTTTTATCTAGTTTTAATAACTAGATTATAAAATAATAAAAAACAAAAGTCAAGTTTCAACTGCTTGTAGAAAGCTTTAAATTATGCTATGATGAGAGAAAATAGTTAGAAATGAGGGGAAAAGATGGAGATTCGTTTAGCTTTTCCAAACGAAGTGGATGCGATTATGCAGGTGATGGAGGATGCTAAAAAGTGCTTAGCCAAATCTGGTAGCGACCAGTGGCAAAATGGCTATCCAAATGCAGATATCATTATTGATGATATCATCTCAGGCCAAGCCTATGTGGCCTTGGAAGAAGGAGAACTGCTAGCTTATGCTGCTGTGACCAAGAGTCCAGAGGAAGCCTATGAAGCCATTTATGAAGGGAGTTGGCAGGGGGGAGAATCAGAATATCTGGTCTTTCACCGTATCGCTGTGGCAGCAGATGTCCAAGGACAAGGTGTTGCTCAGACTTTCCTAGAAGGCTTGATTGAAGGTTTTGATTATCTAGATTTTCGTTCAGATACGCATGCAGAAAACAAGGCTATGCAGCATATCTTTGAAAAGCTAGGCTTCCAACAGGTTGGTAAGGTTCCAGTTGATGGAGAACGCTTGGCCTATCAGAAATTAAAAAAATGATGCAGAAAAAGTACGCAAAAATGCTCTACCCGTCGCCAATTGGAACTTTATCCTTAGTTGCTGACGAGCAATATTTGTATGGAATTTGGGTACAGGACCAAACTCATTTTGAGAGGGGGATAGATGCTGACATGGAAGTAGTTACAGAACATCCTGTCCTTGATCAAGTTATTTCCTATTTAGATACTTATTTTAAGGGACGTGCTCAAGATTTGTCTTCCTTGCCTTTGGCTCCCATTGGAACGGATTTTGAAAAGCGAGTCTGGGCTTACTTACAGGTCATTCCTTATGGTCAGACAGTGACTTACGGACAAATAGCGCAGGACCTGCAAGTAGCTTCTGCCCAAGCGATTGGCGGAGCAGTGGGGCGCAATCCTTGGTCCATCCTCGTACCCTGTCACCGTGTGCTAGGGTCAGGGAATCGCTTGACAGGCTATGCATCTGGAGTCGAAAAGAAAGCTTGGCTCTTGCAACATGAAGGTGTAGCATTTCAAGAAAATAAAAAATAGAAAGAAAAGAAGATGTTAGAATTTATCGAATACCCAAAATGTTCAACTTGTAAGAAAGCAAAAAATGAATTGGATAAACTTGGACTGGAATACCAAGATGTCCACATCGTAGAAGAAACACCAAGTGAAGACGTGATTTTGAACTGGTTGGAAACTTCCGGTTTTGAAGTGAAACAATTTTTCAATACTAGCGGGATTAAATACCGCGAACTGGGCCTAAAAGATAAGGTGGGAAGTTTGTCAAAACAAGAAGCAGCCAAGCTTCTAGCCAGTGATGGTATGTTATTGAAACGTCCAATTTTGGTGGAGAATGGTGCTGTTAAACAAATTGGCTATAGAAAAACCTATGAGAACTTAGGTTTGAGATAGTTTTTATTTATCTCCTTGATAGGTAAAATATATAGCCTCCCTGTTTTAAAGTGTGATAAACTAGAAGATAGACAAAGTCTGAGCAGCCCGTAGCAAATAATTTGCTTGCGAGCAGAAGTATGATAGAATGAATCATTATCAGGAGAGGATGTTTTTATGACTGTTACAACATTTTTAGCATCAGATTGGTACCAAAGTTTGATGCAATTGATTCCGGATGGCAAGCTATTTAGTCTACGTTCGGTCTTTGATGGAATTCCAAGGATTGTCCAGCAACTGCCTACAACCTTGATGTTGACGCTTGGAGGTGCACTCTTTGGTTTGCTACTTGCCCTGATTTTTGCCATTGTTAAGATCAATCGTGTTAAGATTCTATATCCCTTGCAGGCCTTTTTCGTCAGCTTCTTAAAAGGTACCCCAATCCTAGTTCAACTTATGTTGACCTACTACGGAATTCCTTTAGCACTGAAAGCTATCAACCAGCAATGGGGCACTGGTTTCAATATCAATGCGATTCCAGCGGCACTTTTTGCGATTGTGGCCTTTGCTTTTAATGAGGCGGCTTATGCAAGTGAAACGATTCGTGCGGCCATCCTTTCTGTTAATCCAGGTGAAATTGAGGCGGCGCGTAGTCTGGGTATGACTCGTGCACAAGTTTATCGTCGCGTGATTATTCCAAATGCGGCGGTGGTAGCGACGCCGACTTTGATTAACTCCCTTATCGGTTTGACTAAGGGAACTTCTCTAGCCTTTAGTGCGGGGGTTGTGGAAGTCTTTGCCCAGGCTCAAATTTTGGGTGGAGCCGATTATCGCTATTTTGAACGTTTCATCTCCGTTGCCCTTGTTTATTGGGTAGTCAATATCGGAATTGAAAGCCTCGGCCGTTTCATCGAGAGAAAAATGGCTATTTCAGCGCCGGATACAGTACAAACAGATGTGAAAGGGGACCTTCGTTAATGATTAAGATTTCGAATTTAAGCAAATCCTTTTCCGGACAAACCGTCTTGGATCATCTGGACTTGGATATTCAAAAGGGAGAAGTAGTGGCCTTGATTGGTTCATCTGGAGCTGGGAAGTCAACCTTTCTTCGTAGTTTGAACTACCTTGAAACTCCAGATAGTGGAACGATTCAGATTGACAATTTTAAAGTTGATTTTTCTCAGATTA
>CAUVMH010000115.1:0-3601 GCA_963552835.1 uncultured Streptococcus sp.
TTTCATCTTGGACGCCGCCTTGCAGAAAGGCCAAGAACATGAAAACTAGAATACTCAAAATGAAATTGTTCATGGGACCTGCAAAATTGGTGATGAGACGTCCCCAGATAGTCGCATTTTGATACTGGACATCCAGCGGAGCAATCCGAACTTCCGTTCCGTCCTCCTCAACAATGGTCGCATCGTGATCAACAGAATAAGTCTTTGTCTCATCCAAGACCAGCCCTGTAATCTCTAGTTTTTCTTCAAAATCAAAACTGGTTACATTCATAGGCAGAGCCGTCTGATCAATTTTCTTGCCAGACAGATTGATACGGACGACTTTTCCGTCTTCATTTAAGGTCAGACTAGCTGGCGTACCTGTTTTGATTTCTGTCGAATCCTCGCCCCAGCCAGCCATGCGGACATAGCCACCGAGCGGTAAGATCCGAATCGTATAGGCTGTTCCATCCTTGCCAATATGAGCAAAGATTTTCGGGCCCATCCCAATGGCAAACTCACGAACTAGAATGCCTGATTTTTTGGCAAAGTAGAAATGTCCAAACTCATGAACCACCACGATGATCCCAAAAATAATAATAAATGTAATAATCTGCATAAGTCTAATCTTTCTCTTAAGATTGTTCATTAAGCCAAGAAGGCTTTCGGCTGCTTGGCCACCAAACTCCTTAGAACAGGCCAAAGAGGTGCATCAGTGGAAAGACAAAAAGCAAGCTATCAAAGCGATCCAAAACACCGCCATGCCCAGGAATAAACTTCCCTGAGTCTTTGACACCAAAGTGACGCTTAATAGCGCTCTCTACCAAGTCACCGAATTGGCCAGCAATACTAAAGACAACAGTCAAGAGCAGCATGGTCACAAAGCTATACGGAGTGGCAACTTGCGGACGAACAGACATAAAAATCGCAGAAACCAGCACCGCTGAGATAATGCCTCCTAAACTGCCTTCAATGGTTTTATTTGGCGATACCTTTGGCAATAATTTTCTCCGTCCGTAGCGAGTACCAACCAGATAGGCCCCACTGTCTGTCGCCCAGACGATAAAGAGAGCCAGCAAAACCTTGTCCACATTCACCAAACGGGCATCGATCAAAGCATTAAAACCTAGACCGACATAAAAACTAGAAGCAATCGGATAAGCCGCATCTTCAAAGCTATAAGAGGAACCTAAAACAGTCGCTCCTAGCAAGACGAAAACAACCAAGCCATAAGCCATCACATTGCCGTCCACGGGCAAAAACTTCAAGTAATTCTCAAGTGGCAGGGTCAAGACGAAAGCTGCCAGCATAGCCAATCCGCCCTCTAAGGTCGCTGTCGGAAGCCCCTTCATCTTAAGCAATTCATGCACTGCTAGCATAGCTATAAGGCCAACGCTGATCTGGAAGGGAATCCCTCCCATCTTCACTAGAGGAATAAAAATTGCTAGAGCAATTCCTCCAAAAAGAAGACGTCTTTGTAAATCTAAACTCATCTTTTTCTCCCTCCTTTATACACCGCCGAAGCGTCGATTGCGGCGATTATACTCTACAACCGCATCCTTCAAAGCCTTCTCATCGAAATCCGGCCAAAGAATATCTGTAAAATACAACTCGCTATATGCTGTCTGCCAAGGCAAGAAATTACTAAGGCGCAGCTCGCCACTCGTACGAATGACCAAGTCAGGATCTCGCAAGCTTGCAGGCAAACTGCTGGTATAAAGATAATCTCCAAGCATTTCCTCTGTAATATCCGCTGGCTGAACTTTCGCATCTAAAACATCTTGGGCAAGCTTCTGAACTGCTTGATTGATTTCAGCTCGTCCACCGTAGTTCAGGGCGAAGTTCAAAATCAGCCCTGTATTCAAGCGAGTCAGATCTTCAGCCTTCTCCAAGGCCTCAAAAGTAGCTTTAGGAAGTCGCTTCGTATCACCAATCATTTGAATTTTTACATTGTTTCTGTGCAATTCTGGCACATAGCGGTCATAAAACTCAACCGGCAAATTCATTATGAAGGACACTTCTTTTTCTGGTCGCGTCCAGTTTTCCGTTGAAAAGGCATAGACTGTCAAGACCTGCACACCCATCTCCTTGGCTGCAATCGTCACTTCTTGCAAAGCTTCCATACCTGCCTTATGACCAAAGACGCGCGGCTGCATGCGTTTTTTTGCCCAACGACCATTACCATCCATGATAATGCCTATATGCTTGGGAACAAGCAAGGTCTCATCGAGCTTTTCTTTTTTCTTAAAACTAAACATATTTTTTATCCTATTTAAAGTTTTATCATTTCATTATATCATAAATCCTTTAAATGTGGGCAGGAGAGCTGATTTTTCGTCGATCAGAGCTGATGATGAATAGCTAGTAGTGTATGCAGGCAGGTTTCGCTAGTGTTGTGCAACTATAATATTATAAAAGATGAGTTACACAATGTCCTTAAAATAAAAAAGACAGCCTCTCGACTGTCCTGTATCCTATTCTTCAATGGCAGTATCTTCATCAGACACAGCGATATCGCCTTCAACTCCCGCAGCAGCTGGGATACCTTCGGTCAATGGCAAAACAGTCTTAATGGCTGCTAATTCAAATGTCAAGAAAACACCGTCTACGTCCAAGACAACCGTCTTACGCTCTGAATCAACTTCGTCAACAGTCCCGTAAAGACCACCAATAGTAATGACTTCATAGCCTTTTTGCAGTTTATTAAGGCTTTCCATCCGTTTTTCAGCTTGCTTTTTCTGTGTCCGTACTTGGAAATACATCATTCCTACTAGTACAACAAAAAAAATAATCATCATTGTTGGATTCATTTCTCTTCTCCTTTGGAATTCATCTACTAATTACTATAGCAGATTTTGGCCCGTTTGACAAGGCAGGAAAATGATTTCCAAAAAAATCGGGATGAATAACATCCCGATCTTATGTCTTTTTATTTTAGATTTTTAACAACTTCTGCTACATGTTCAACTGTAAAGCCGTATTCTTCCAGCACCTTGCCTGCTGGAGCAGAGGCACCGAACTGATCAATTCCGATAACTGCGCCGTCCAGACCGACATACTTGTACCAAGGCTGGCTAGCTGCCATCTCAATCGCTACGCGGCGACGAACTGCATTTGGCAGAACTTCTTCTTTGTAGGCTGCATCTTGAGCATCAAAAAGCTCTGTTGATGGCACGCTAACCACGCGGATTTTAGCGCCTTCTGCAGCAAGTGCTTTAGCAGCCGCAACAGCCAAATTAACCTCAGAACCAGAAGCCAACAAGATAGTATCGAAATCTGCTCCTGTTTCGTAAACCACATAAGCTCCTTTAGCTACCTTGTCAAAGTTTGTGCCTTCTTCGACTGTCAGATTCTGACGGGTCAAGACCAGAGCAGTCGGAGTGGATTGACTCTTAAGGGCCAGATACCAAGCTGCCTGAGTTTCACGCGCATCTGCTGGGCGGAAAACAGTCAGGTTTGGAATAGCACGCAGACCAGCCAAATGCTCAATTGGCTCGTGAGTCGGTCCATCTTCACCAACTGCAATAGAGTCGTGAGTGAAGACATAAGTCACTGGCAAGCCTTGAAGGGCAGACAAACGGACAGCTGCCTTGACATAGTCTGAGAAGACGAAGAAGGTACC
>CAUVMH010000116.1:0-3593 GCA_963552835.1 uncultured Streptococcus sp.
ATGTATTTCTCTATCTGTAATCGTCGGGTGCTTTTTACCAAGTTATTAGCAGGTAAGAAAAATTCATCAACGGAAACATGAAGTAACGATACAAGGTCATAAAGAACTTGTATGCTGGGGTGTTGCCCTTTATTTTCAATATTAGTTAAGTACCGTGGGTCAATTTCAATCAATGCTCCCACTTGTTCACGAGTTAAACCTCGTTTCAATCGAGCTTCTTTAATGGCTAAACCAAAGGCTCTAAAATCATATTTATCTTCTTTTTTACGCATAGTAGACCACCTCTATACATTTTATTGTTCCTACTGAATTAAAAACAGGTATAGAAAAACGTGTTATATGGTTTATAGGTTTATATTTAATAAAAAGCACTACTAAACGCCAATAAAAAAAACCGTTATATGGTAGTGCTATTTACGCTGTTAAAATATTGTATATTACTTCCAAATGGCGGTTTGTTGGAGGTCAACGTCGCCATGAAGTACATCATATACAATAAATTTCCTTACATTGGGTTCTTGTCAAAAAAAGTCGTCTATCTGCAATAGATAAGTACGTCCACCAATGTGGTTTTATAAATCATATAGATAGAATAACAGAAGCATGTAAACAGAGAAATAAATCTGTTTATATGCTTTTTTGGCTATTCAGAACTTTTTTACAAAGTTTATTTATCAGTAATGCAACAAATCCCCCTTTCACATTGGGACTAAGAGTGAAAGGAGATAAACGAGCAAGGCTCACTTCCTTTCCTAGACAGAAAGGGGGTGAGAAACATGAAACCATCTTCTTTTCAGACCACAATAGAAAATCAGTTTGACTATATCTGTAAACGTGCTATGGAAGACGAGCGAAAGAATTATATGCTTTATCTTTCAAGGATTGCAAAGCGTGAGGTGTCCTTTTCGGATGTTGGCGATTATCTTGTTAGCCAGTTTGCGACAACAGATAACTATTCAACTGACTTTCAGATTTTTACACTCAATGGGTTATCAGTAGGCGTTGAAAATGATTTGTTGAGTGAAGCATTACGTGAGTTGCCAGACAAGAAACGTGAAATTCTACTGCTGTTTTACTTTATGGACATGAGCGATTCAGAAATTGCAGACCTGTTGAAATTGAACCGTTCTACTGTCTATCGGCATAGAACCAGTGGACTAGCCTTAATTAAAAAGTTTATGGAGGAATTTGAAGAATGAAAACACAATATCCTATGATTCCCTTTCCTCTCATTGTAAAGGCAACAGATGGCGATACCGAAGCGATTAACCAGATTCTACATCATTACAGAGGGTACATAACGAAGCGTTCCCTACGACTTATGAAAGATGAATATGGCAATCAAAGTATGGTCGTTGATGAAGTCTTACGTGGAAGAATGGAAACCAGACTGATTACAAAGATTTTGTCATTTGAAATTAAGTAATATCCTCTCTCCTTTCGTGGAAGCGTGCTAAACCATTCCACGCTTCCCGAACAGGGAGGTTTGTTATTCCACCAAAGCATATTGAGCTTTCAATGTGTTTTGATAGGCTAACGAGCCATTGTTCTTTGAAAACTGAATAAAAGTAATCGAATACGTTTCGATAAGAAAAGAGCCAACGGAACTAACCGCCATGACCTATCTTATAAAGATAGCGAGCGATTCATGTTAGTGATCCGAGAAGCAATCTTTAGCAGGATTGCCTGCAACGACATTCTTATCGTGATAATGATACTCCCATACAGTCAATAGTCCGAGCGTGATAAAACCGTCGCAGGCAATGAGTATGGCTACATGAGAACCATGCAGGGGTGGAACTCCCGTGAGCTTTGCTAAAGCTGTTCGATTGCTGGTAAAACAACTTTTATGAAATCCAAATAAGTGATTTGGAAAGGAGGATTTTATGAAGCAGACTGACATTCCTATTTGGGAACGTTATACCCTAACCATTGAAGAAGCGTCAAAATATTTTCGTATTGGCGAAAACAAGCTACGACGCTTGGCAGAGGAAAATAAAAATGCAAATTGGCTGATTATGAATGGCAATCGTATTCAGATTAAACGAAAACAATTTGAAAAAATTATAGATACATTGGACGCAATCTAGCGTCGCCAAAGGGTCTTGTATATGATAAAATAGTATTAAGTCGTATCAAGGCTCTTTCCATAAAGGAAAGGAGCAAATGCCATGTCAGAAAAAAGACGTGACAATAAAGGTCGAATCTTAAAGACTGGAGAGAGCCAACGAAAAGACGGAAGATACTTATACAAATATATAGATTCATTTGGAGAACCGCAATTTGTTTACTCGTGGAAACTTGTGGCTACAGACCGAGTACCAGCAGGAAAGCGTGATTGTATCTCACTTAGAGAGAAAATCGCAGAGTTACAGAAAGACATTCATGATGGTATTGATGTTGTAGGAAAGAAAATGACACTCTGCCAGCTTTACGCAAAACAGAACGCTCAAAGACCAAAGGTTAGAAAAAACACTGAAACTGGACGCAAATATCTTATGGATATTTTGAAGAAAGACAAGTTAGGTGTAAGAAGTATTGACAGTATTAAGCCATCAGACGCTAAAGAATGGGCTATTAGAATGAGTGAAAATGGTTATGCTTATCAAACCATCAATAACTACAAACGTTCTTTAAAGGCTTCATTCTATATTGCTATACAAGATGATTGTGTTCGGAAGAATCCATTTGACTTTCAACTGAAAGCAGTTCTTGATGATGATACTGTCCCTAAGACCGTACTAACAGAAGAACAGGAAGAAAAACTGTTAGCCTTTGCAAAAGCTGATAAAACCTACAGCAAAAATTATGATGAAATTCTGATACTCTTAAAAACAGGTCTTCGTATTTCAGAGTTTGGTGGTTTGACACTTCCAGATTTAGATTTTGAGAATCGTCTTGTCAATATAGACCATCAGCTATTGAGAGATACTGAAATTGGGTACTACATTGAAACACCAAAGACCAAAAGTGGCGAACGTCAAGTTCCTATGGTTGAAGAAGCCTATCAAGCATTTAAGCGAGTGTTAGCGAATCGAAAGAATGATAAGCGTGTTGAGATTGATGGATATAGTGATTTCCTCTTTCTTAATAGAAAGAACTATCCAAAAGTGGCAAGTGATTACAACGGCATGATGAAAGGTCTTGTTAAGAAATACAATAAGTATAACGAGGATAAATTGCCACACATCACTCCACATAGTTTGCGACATACATTCTGTACCAACTATGCAAATGCAGGAATGAATCCAAAGGCATTACAGTACATTATGGGACATGCTAATATAGCCATGACGCTGAACTATTACGCACATGCAACATTCGATTCTGCAATGGCAGAAATGAAACGCTTGAATAAAGAGAAGCAACAGGAGCGTCTTGTTGCTTAGTAGTACAAATGAATTTACTACTTATTTACCACTTCTGACAGCTAAGACATGAGGAAATATGCAAAGAAACGTGAAGTATCTTCCTACAGTAAAAATACTCGAAAGCACATAGAATAAGGCTTTACGAGCATTTAAGAAAATATAAAAAGATAATTAGAAATTTATACTTTTTTTATAAGAAAACATGATGTAATACAAATTGAA
>CAUVMH010000117.1:0-3565 GCA_963552835.1 uncultured Streptococcus sp.
TAGGGATTCGAGATTTATCGGTCATTGAAACACCACCGACAAATCGTTATCCAGTCCAAACCTATGTTTTAGAGAATAATAGGACGGTTATTCGGGATGCGGTTTTGCGTGAAATAGACCGAGGCGGACAAGTTTACTACCTTTACAATAAAGTTGACACCATTGAGCAAAAAGTTTCAGAATTAAAAGAGTTGATTCCAGAGGCTTCAATTGGTTATGTTCATGGACAGATGACTGAGGTGCGTTTGGAAAATACCCTTTTAGACTTTGTTAATGGCGAATACGATATTTTAGTCACAACAACGATCATCGAAACTGGTGTTGATATTCCAAATACAAATACTCTCTTTATCGAAAATGCTGATCATATGGGTCTGTCAACCTTGTATCAACTTCGTGGTCGGGTTGGCCGCAGCAATCGAATCGCTTATGCTTATCTTATGTACCGACCAGATAAATCTCTGACTGAAGTTTCAGAAAAAAGACTAGAAGCCATTAAAGGATTTACCGAGTTAGGGTCTGGCTTCAAGATTGCGATGAGGGATTTGTCTATCCGAGGAGCAGGAAATATTTTAGGAAGTTCTCAGTCAGGTTTCATTGATTCTGTAGGATTTGAAATGTATTCTCAACTTTTAGAAGAGGCCATTGCTAAGAAGCAAGGTAAGGAAACCAAGCGCCAAAAAAGCAATGCTGAAATCAATCTTCAGATTGATGCCTATCTTCCAAGTGATTATATTTCTGATGAACGTCAGAAAATCGAGGTTTACAAGAGAATTCGTGAAATTGACAATTGTGTCAACTATGAACATCTGCAAGATGAATTGATTGACCGCTTTGGAGAATATCCGGATGTAGTGGCTTACCTACTGGAGATTGGTTTAGTCAAATCCTATCTTGATCAAGCCTTTGTGGCACTTGTTGAGCGGAAGCAAGAATCTGTCATCATTCGTTTTGAAAAAATTTCTCAGCAAATCTATCTGACCCAAGATTATTTTGAAGCCTTGTCAACAACAAATCTAAAGGCTCGAATTGGTGAGCAACAAGGCTTGATTGAAGTCGTTTTTGATGTTCGGAAGAAAAAAGATTTCGAGATTTTGGAAAACTTGCTGAACTTTGGTGAAAAACTGGTAGAAATCAAGAATCGAAAAGCTGAATAAACATTACAATTCGGTAAAATTTCAGCTTTTTAGCTTTGTTTCTTTCAAAAGAATGATAGAATATTAAGAGAAAATCGAGGAAAAGACTATGAGATTAGACAAATATTTAAAGGTGTCACGTATTATCAAGCGACGCCCTGTAGCTAAAGAGGTAGCAGATAAAGGTCGTATCAAGGTAAATGGAATCCTGGCAAAAAGTTCGACAGATTTGAAAATCAATGATCAAATTGAAGTTCGTTTTGGCAATAAGCTGTTAACAGTGCGGGTGCTAGAAATGAAAGACAGCACTAAAAAAGAAGATGCTGCTAAAATGTATGAAATTATCAGTGAGACAAGGATTGAAGAAAATGTCTAGAAATATTGTTCAAATAAATAATCGCTTTATCCAAGATGAAAATCAGCGTCGCAGATACCTCGATGAGGAGCGTCGGAAGCGAAATCGTTTTATGGGATGGGTTCTAATTTTAGTCATGCTACTTTTTATTCTTCCAGCCTATAATTTATACCAGAGCTACGAAACTTTACTTAATCGTCGTGCTCAATATGCACAACTACAAAAAAAATATGAAAAATTAGGTGAAGAAAAGAGCTATCAGTCTGATATTGCAACCAAGTTGAAAGATGACAGCTATGCTGCCAAATATGCTCGTGCCAAGTATTCTTTTTCAAAAGAAGGAGAATACATTTACACAACACCAGATTTATTACCACAATAATCATGGAAAATTTACTTCAAAATATAGAGAAATTTTTATCTTTTTCGGATGAAAAACTAGCAGAATTATCCGAAAAAAATCAAGCTTTAAAACTTCAAGAAACAAAAAAGGAAAGGGGAGGTCATGCGTAAGTTACTTTTGCTGATATTTTTACTGCCAGCCTTATGGAGCAGTCAAACAGCAATCAGTACTGAAAAGGAACTTGTTTTAGACGAAGAAGAAAAGTATCAGCTGACAGGTACAGCTTATGGCCGTTACCATACGAGTATCCCTACAAATCCTAATGTTTATGAAGAAACGCCTACTTTTACAGATGCTACTTTGACTAAGGTAGCTGGGAAACTTTTGCCAGATCAGCCACTAGAGCTGACAGAGTTGCACGTGAATGAGGCTGGAATTCCTATCTTTAAATTAAAGAATGGCCAGTTTGTAATTGCAGATAAGAATAGCATTTATGAGGATACGGTTCAGTCTATCACAGATGTCAAACAGGAAAGATGGCTGGCCCCTAACTATGTGCTCTACGATACTATCCCGATCAATTCTTCTAAAAAGATTGCAGCTAAACTACCTGCTTATAGCAAAGTAAAGGTGGTACAAATTGCTCAAACAGCTAAGGGAGAATATGCTAAAATTGAAGGTCAAGGTTGGGTTTCTGTTGATTTTCTTTCCCAAGAAGATAATCGGATGGAAAAGGTTCAGGAGATTCTAAATTCTAAGTACAAAAAAGCTGACTTTTCTATTTATGTAAAGCAGCTAGAAACGGGCAAGGAAGCAGGTATCAATCCAGATCAACAAATGTACTCAGCTAGTGTGACGAAAATTCCTTATCTTTACTATGCCCAGGAGCAACTAAACAATCATAGCCTTTCCTTGGATAAAAAGTTCAAATATACAGCGGCTGTCAATGATTTTGCAGGTGCCTATGACCCTGAGGGAAGCGGCAGCATTTCCAAATCAGCAAATGACAAGGAATATTCTGTGCAGGACTTAATCAATGGTGTAGCAAAAGAGTCGGATAATGTGGCCCACAATATCCTCGCCTACTATACAAGCAATCAATCTGATAGCCAATTTCAAAATACTATTGAAAAAATTGCGGGTAAAAAGTGGGATGTGGAAAGCAGACAAGCTTCAGCTCGAATGGCAGGAAATGTTATGGAAGCCATTTATAAGCAAAATGGCATGATTATCGATGCCTTGTCTCAGACAAATTATGACAATCAGCGAATTTCTAAAAACATCAATGTAAAAGTAGCTCATAAAATTGGTGATGCTTACGACTTCAAGCATGATGTCGCTATTGTGTATGCGGATTCGCCATTTATCATTGCCATTCTTACGAATAATTCGGATTACGATACAATTTCTAAAATCGCAGATGATGTGTACGGAGTTCTGAAATGATCGATCAGAAGTTTCGCAAACAAATGCAGGAAAAGCGGTATTTTCAAAATCATCGGAAAGTGTTGGTAGCAGTTTCTGGTGGTTTGGATTCGATGACCTTGTTCCATCTTTTGTACCAAAACAGGGAAGAACTAGAGATTGAGCTTGGCATAGCGCATGTCAACCACAAGCAACGACCAGAGTCAAATATGGAAGAAAAAGAGCTGTCAAATTTTGCCCAGAAACTTGGTGTGAAATTTTTCAGCTCAAATTTTTCAGGTGATTTTTCTGAGGAAAAAGCTCGGC
>CAUVMH010000118.1:0-3557 GCA_963552835.1 uncultured Streptococcus sp.
ACATCGTCGTAAAGGCCAAGGTTAATCAAGTTGTTTGACAAGAGTTTACCAATCAAGAACTCAGCTGAGATGTAGTAAACTTTTTTCTTACCAGTGTTAACTGGTTTTTGACTGCTAGCAAGCTTGCTGTAGTTGAGAAGAGCAAGGTAAAGCTCTTCATTGCTACATTCTGCAATGGTTTTATTGTAACGCTTTTGTACAAATTCGTTTAATGGTAACATGTTTATGTGTCTCCTGATATTGTCTTATTTCTTTAATTCTACCAAATTTTCATTAATTCGGCGATAAATTGTAGTCAAGTCAAGCAAAGTTTCTTCAACAGCTAGTGTGAGTTGGTCTGCTGTCATACGCCACGACCAGTTTCCACCAAGAGTAGATGGGAAGTTCATGCGAGCTGCCTCATCTAGTTCTAGCAAGTCTTGCATAGTTGCAATAGCCATGAAGCTAACTGATGAAAAGACTGTACGAAGCATAGCGTGTGGCACTGTTTCATACTCTTTACGGTTTGTGTAACGAGCCATGTATTCACGAGTTGGATCGTCAATCTCATTACGGTACCAACCAAGGACCGTGTTGTTATCGTGTGTTCCTGTGTACATAACAGAGTTAGCAGGTGCCAAGTGTGGGCTATCGATACTTTCGTCTTCTGGGTTGAAGGCAAATTGAAGAATCTTCATTCCTGGGAAGCCAGTACGTTCACGCAACTCGATGACTTCATCTGTCATGAAACCAAGATCTTCTGCGATGATGTTTAGCTCACCAAGCTCTTCCTTAACGGCTGCAAAAAGCTTGTAGCCTGGACCTTTCACCCATTTACCAGGTGCTGCTGTATCGGAACCAGCAGGAATTTCCCAGTAAGATTCGAAACCGCGGAAGTGGTCGATACGAACGATATCGTAGATCTTGAAGCTTTCGCGCAAGCGTTCAATCCACCATTTGTAACCATCTTTATCCATTGCTTCCCAGTCATAGATTGGGTTCCCCCAAAGCTGACCAGTGGCAGAAAACTCATCTGGTGGGCATCCTGCGATGCAAGTCGCTTTACCAGTGGCATCTGTCTTGAATAGATGTGGATTTGCCCACATGTCGCTTGAATCTTCCGCAACGTAGATAGGCATGTCCCCAACGATTTCAATGTGGTTGTCGTTAGCGTAGGCTTTCAACTTCAACCATTGTTGGAAGAAGAAGTATTGAGTCACACGGTGGTAAACCAACTTGTCTGCCAATTTCTCACGGTAGCTTTCAAGTGCTGAAGCTTTACGCGCACGAGCATCTGCATCTGGCCATTCTGTCCAAGCAAGATTGTCAAAATGCTCTTTGATCGCCATATACTCTGCAAAGAGTTCAAGCCATGATTGGTTGTCTTGAGCAAACTTCTCAAAATCTTTGACATCACCCACTTTCAAGAAGCGTTTAACTGCTTTTTCTAAAAGTGGACGACGTGCGTAATAAATCTTCGCATAGTCAACTTCAGATGCATCGCTACCAAAGTCAACACCTTCAAGGTCACTAGCTTCCAACAAGCCTTGCTCTACCAAGATATCAAGGTCGATAAAATGCGTATTTCCAGCAAAGGCTGAGAATGATTGGTATGGAGAATCTCCATAGCTTGTTGTCCCAAGAGGGAGGATTTGCCAGTAACGTTGCTTCGTACGAACCAAGAAATCGACGAAATCATAGGCAGTCTGACCAAATGATCCAATCCCGTATGCTCCTGGTAGAGAAGAGATGTGCATCAACACACCACTTTGACGTTTTTTCATAATAGCACCTCATGTGTTTGTTATAAAACGTTGCGCAATCAAGGCGCAAACGTTTGCGTTAATTTAAGTATAACGCATTTCAAAGACAAATGCAAGCGTTTTTAAAATTTTTTTTGAATTATTTTTATCTAACTAAAACTTATTCCCACTGATATTTTATGAAATAAGCGAAAAAATTTTAAAGATTTTCTGATTTAAGATAATTCATTCCCAATATCTGCTCTATTTTCTGAAAAACCGAGCCGAATTTACGCAATCGTTTTCCTAATATATTTTCAATTCAAGAGAAAGAAAGATTTAAAGTTTTTTCCTATATAAGAGCATTGACAAATGTTTGAAACCTTAAAATTTTTTTAAAAAACTTTTTAAAAACGCTTGCAACCGTTTTCTATTTGTGCTATACTAAGCTCATAAAAGAAAACGTTTGCGTTTTCTAAATAAATTATACTGTTATTCTTTAGGAGGAATACACTATGTCATCTAAATTCATGAAGAGCGCTGCTGTGCTCGGAACTGCTACTCTCGCTAGCTTGCTCTTGGTGGCTTGCGGAAGCAAAACTGCTGACAAAGCAGCTGATACTAGCTCTTCAGAAGCGAAAGAAATCACTTTCTACGTTGAAGACCAATATAAAGCCTTTGCTGAATCAGCTGCAAAAGCTTATGAAAAAGAATCTGGCGTAAAAGTTACCATCAAAACAGGAGACCAAATGGGTGGTCTTGATAACCTTTCTCTAGACAACCAATCTGGTAAAGCTCCTGATGTTATGATGGCTCCATACGACCGTGTAGGTAGCCTTGGTACTGACGGACAACTTTCAGAAGTAACTCTTAGTGATGGTGCGAAGACAGACGATAAAACAAAATCACTTGTAACTGTTGGTGGTAAAGTCTATGGTGCTCCAGCTGTCATCGAATCACTCGTTTTGTACTATAACAAAGATTTGCTTAAAGAAGCTCCTAAAACATTTGCTGATTTGGAAAACCTTGCTAAAGACAGCAAATACGCTTTCGCTGGTGAAGATGGCAAAACTACTGCCTTCCTAGCTGACTGGACAAACTTCTACTACGCTTACGGACTTCTTGCTGGTAATGGCGGTTATGTATTTGGCCAAAACGGTAAAGATCCTAAAGATATCGGACTTGCAAACGACGGAGCAATCAAAGGTATCGAATACGCTAAATCTTGGTACGAAAAATGGCCTAAAGGTATGCAAGATACTGAAGGAGCTCCAAACTTAATCCAAACTCAATTCCAAGAAGGTAAAACTGCTGCTATCATCGATGGTCCTTGGAAGGCTCAAGCATTCAAAGATGCTAAAGTAAACTACGGTGTTGCGACTATCCCAACTCTTCCAAACGGTAAAAACTATGAAACATTTGGTGGTGGTAAAGCTTGGGTTATCCCAGCAAGCACTAAGAACCTTGAAGGAGCTCAAAAATTTGTAGACTTCCTAGTTTCAACTGAACAACAAAAAGCATTCTACGATGTAACAAACGAAATCCCAGCTAATACTGAAGCTCGTACTTATGCTGAAGGCAAAAAAGATGAGTTGACAACAGCCGTGATTGAACAGTTCAAGAACGCTCAACCAATGCCAAACATCTCTCAAATGTCAGCTGTTTGGGACCCAGCTAAAACAATGCTCTTTGAAGCTGTAAGTGGTACGAAAGATGCGAAAACAGCTGCTAACGATGCTGTAACATTGATTAAGGACACAATCAAACAAAAATTTGGTGAATAATTGATTTGTTCAAGGGGGGTGGAAGCAAAATCCCCCTTTGAATTTATAGATA
>CAUVMH010000119.1:0-3471 GCA_963552835.1 uncultured Streptococcus sp.
CCCATTAAAAGGAAAATGCGATTGAAAAAGCCTATGATGTGCTTATGTTCCTGACTATTATTGTCAGCCTGATCCCCCTGACCACCAAGAGTCACACCGGAATCTTCATGTGGTTGGATTTTGTGTCAACGGTTATTTTTATTGTTGACTATGTGCTTAGGTTCGTTACTGCCGATTATAAATTGGAAAAAGGGAAGCTTTCTTTTCTCCTCTATCCTTTTACCTTTCTGGCGCTGGCTGATCTGCTCTGCATTGTGCCTTCCCTCTTTTTGTTGAATAATAGTTTGCGGCTCTTTAAGATTTTGCGCATGCTTCGGATCTTGCGCGTCTTTAAGTTTATTCGCTATTCTAAAAATATCCAAATATTGACCAATGTCTTAAAAAAGCAGAAGGATAGTTTGATGATCGTGGGTCTTTTGGCTCTCGGTTATATCTTTATCTCTGCCCTTATCATTTTTAATGTCGAGCCCAGCACGTTTCCTAATTTTTTTGACGCTCTCTACTGGGCAACCATCTCCTTGACGACGGTTGGCTATGGTGATATTTACGCAGTTTCAACGACTGGAAAAATTATTACCATGATTTCTTCCTTTTTAGGAATCGCCATTGTGGCTCTGCCTGCTGGTATCATTACGGCCGGCTATATGAAAGAAATCAAAGAACTATAAAAACCTGTTCGGGAAGGCTCTAATGCCCTTCCTGAGCAGGTTTTTTGTGATTGATTAAATGTTCTTAAAGTCGCTTACCAAATCACCACGCGCTCTTCTGGATTTCGCCACATACCGTCTCCTTCTTGGACACCAAAGGTTGTAAAGAAGTCGTCAAAGTTAGGCAGTTGGACATTGGTACGAAGTTTAGCTGGCGCATGGACATCGACGCTGGCTAGAAGCTTCATGTACTCTTCGCGCCCCTTCATCCGCCAGATGCGGGCAAAGTTAGTGAAGAATTCCTCCGCAGAGAAATCAGCTTCTTTCTTGGCTGCTTCAAGAGCCGCTGCAATACCGCCCAAGTCCGCCACATTTTCTGAAACAGTCAGCTTGCCATTGACCTTGGCACCGTAAGAATCTAGACCTTCGAACTGGTCAATGACTTTCTGAGTCCGCTCAGTAAAGGCTTGGTAGTCATGCTCCGTCCACCAATTGTTGAGACTGCCGTTTTCATCAAAGGAAGCGCCGTTGGTATCAAAGGCATGAGAAATCTCATGGGCAATGACCGCTCCGATACCGCCATAATTGGCTGAAGAAGACTGGTACAGGTCATAGAATGGTGCCTGCAGGATAGCCGCTGGAAAGACAATCAGGTTTTTCTGAGGATTGTAGTAGGCATTGACCATGTGGGCTGGCATTCCCCATTCTTTGTAATCCACGGGCTGGTTCCACTTGCTCCAACCATACTTGATTTCCACTTGTCGCAGTTTTTGAGCATTTTCGAAGAGGCTGAGATTTTCATCCACAAGCTTGTCTGCGTAGCGCTCAGGCAGCTCCTCTGGGTAGCCGATATAAGGCTTGATGACATTGAGTTTGACAATGGCCTTGTCCCGAGTTTCTGGTGTCAGCCAGTCATTGCTTGCGAGGCGCTCCTTGTAGACTTGGATCATGTTGGCTACTTTTTGCTCCACATCGGCCTTGGCTTCTGGGGAGAATTTTTGTCCAGCATACCAGAGTCCGATGGCTTGATTGAAAGGCGCTTGAGCTAGGTAAAAGGCAGCTTTTTTCTTGTCTTGCGCCTGAGGTGTTCCAGATAGGGCACGGCGATAAGCGCCTGCTAGGACACGGATTTCGTCAGTCAAGTAGGCTTCAGCTGACGCGATAGCATTAAAGATAAGCACGGCCTTGAGCAGGGGCCAAGTCTCTTCGCAGTAGAATTGGTTGGCAGCTTGCCAGAAACGCTCCTCAGGTACGATAATCTGGTCAGGAATTTGCCCGATGAGTTGGGTGAAGATGGCATCTAAAGGTAGATTTGGTGCTAAGGCCTTGAAGTCTTCCCACTTGTAAGGGTGGTAAAGCTTGGCATATTCTGAACTTTCCTCCCGTGATAGAACGACTTTGGCAATTCGAGCATCCAGTTCTAAAACCTTATCTAGCAAATCTTGGATTTCTTCTGCTGAAAATTCGAATTTTTGCAGCAAAGCTTCGGAAGCTTCGTGCCATTTTTTCAAGAGCTTATCCTTTTGAGGATGCTCATCGGCATAGTAGGTTGTGTCTGGGAGAATAGTACCTGGTGCATCTGCCCAAAGGACATTGATACGGGCGTCCATAAAGTCAGGGGCCACGCCAAAGGGAAAGAAATTGGGCTTGCCAGCCAGCTCAAACTCGGCAATCTTTGTGGTAAATTCTGTAAAGGAGTTGAGCGCTTGGTATTCCGCAATCAAAGGCAAAACAGGCTTGATACCGAGTGCTTCCCGCTTGTCATAGTCAGCTGCTAAACGATGGTACTTGATAAAGTTTTGCAAAATAGCATCATTAGGAACTTCCTCACCTCGCAGCCATTGATCAGTAGTGGAGAGCATCAGCTTTTCAATCTCATCTGACAGATCTGTAAAACCACCAGTTACGGGCTTATCATCTGGGATAACCGCTGTTTTGGCCCATTCACCATTAATAGCATCATAAAAATCATCTTGTAAACGTGTCATGTTTTTCTCACTTTCCTGCTTTTGATATAACCTTATCAAAATTAACTCCTTTTTTCAAATATTTCCTATATTGATTGTAAGGATTTTTTAAAAATTAACTTGACTTAATTTTCATTTTAATGTATATTAAAATGAAAGAGGTATAACAATGATTGAAATGAAAAATTTAAGTGTCAGTTATCAAGGACAGCTGGCCTTAGAACCAACTTCTTTAACAATAAAAGGACCAACTATCACAGGGATTATCGGACCAAACGGGGCTGGAAAGTCAACTCTCATAAAAGGTATGTTAGGAATTGTTGAGAGTGAGGGGCAGACCTTTCTAGATAGAAAACCCATGAAGCAAGAATTAAGCAAGATTGCTTATGTAGAGCAGAAAATTCACATTGACTATAATTTTCCTATCAAGGTCAAAGAGTGTGTGTCTCTGGGCTTGTATCCTAAGATCAAGCTCTTTCAACGCCTCAAAGCGTCTGACTGGGAAAAGGTTGCTCGGGCTTTGAAAATCGTTGGTTTAGAAGATTTTGCTGAGCGGCAGATTAGCCAGTTGTCTGGTGGGCAATTCCAGCGGGTCTTGATTGCCCGTTGCTTGGTTCAGGAGGCGGACTATATTTTCCTAGATGAGCCTTTTGTTGGGATTGACTCGGTCAGTGAAGAGATTATCATGGCGACCCTCCGCCAGCTAAGAAAAGCCGGAAAGACGATTTTGATTGTCCACCATGACTTGAGCAAGGTGGTCGCTTATTTTGATCAGGTCTTGCTACTTAACAAAAAAGTCGTCGCTTTCGGATCAACTGAGAGCACCTTCACCAAAGAAAATATGCAGAAGACCTACG
>CAUVMH010000120.1:0-3426 GCA_963552835.1 uncultured Streptococcus sp.
AATCTTTATCTTCCCAGTCTTGAAAAGGAAAATCCACGCTTTAAGGATTCTCTGATTTCTTTAGGGAAAGAAGTTGAGGATTTACAGACAGCTCTGTCTCATCTGACGCAAGGATTGGACATTACAAAACTTGAAGTGTTTGAGCAACAAATTCCAGAAGTGCAAAATTTTCTTCTGCAGGAATATTTAAAGAAATTTCCTTCATTAAATATAAATAAAAAGCAATTTGAAGAAATCTTAGGAATCTTACGAACCAAGGCTAATTACATCCACCCTTTAAAGGATGAATATGAGTTGGTGAAAGATTATAAGCATTTTGAAATCAGAAAAATCAGTCGTAGGTCTGATTTGAAAGTGGACTCAATTCTGTTAGAATGTGGTAATCAACTTCAATTTGGGGACTATCAATTCTCATTTGGCACTCCTTTGGAGGGGGAAAATGTTCAAGCGATTGCAGTTTCACGTGAAACACCACTTCTTTTACGTCGCAGGAAAACAGGTGATTGTCTTCGTTTGAAAGGACATCACAAAAAACTTCGTCGACTATTCATTGATCAAAAAATTCCATTTGAAGAACGCGAAAAAGCAATTATTGTTGAGCAAAATCAGCAGATCTTGGCAATTGTAAATATCGCTATCAGTGATTTGAGTAAGGAATTAAAAAGTGATATAATGAGTACTGTACTTTATATTCAGAAAATTAGATAGGTAAAATTATGCTAGAACAAGATATTAAAAAAGTATTGGTTTCTCATGAGGAAATCGTAGCAGCGGCAAAAAAATTGGGCCAACAGCTGACAGTAGACTATCAAGGTAAAAAGCCTATTTTTGTAGGAATTTTGAAGGGATCAGTTCCTTTTATGGCCGAATTAATCAAACATGTGGATACAGATATTGAATTAGATTTTATGCTGGTGTCTAGTTATCATGGCGGTACAACTAGTAGTGGCGTGATTAATATTATCAAAGATATTGATCAAGATATTACTGGTCGTGATATTCTTTTTGTCGAAGATATTATCGATACTGGCCAAACTTTGAAGAATTTGTGTAATTTATTCAAAGAAAGAAATGCAGCATCTGTAAAAATTGCTACGTTGTTGGATAAGCCAGAAGGACGCATTGTTGACATTGAGGCAGACTACACTTGCTTTACAATTCCAAATGAATTTGTAGTGGGTTATGGACTAGATTATGATGAGTATTATCGCAATCTTCCTTATGTAGGTGTCTTGAAAGAAGAAGTTTATACAAAATAAAGGTTTACTAGATATAAATGAAAAATAAACAAAATAATGGTTTTATAAAAAATCCTTTTCTCTATATTCTAATTATTGTAGTCCTTGTTACAGGTTTTCAGTATTTCTTTACAGGAAGTGCGACAGGCCGTAGCCAGCAAATCAACTACAGCCAATTAGTAAAAGAAATCCAAAATAATAATGTTACAGAGATGAGCTACCAGCCAAATGGTAGTATTATCGAGGTATCAGGTACTTATAAAAAACCTAAAGAATCAAAAGATACGACAGGAATCCTGTTTTTCAGTCCGGAAATCTCAAAAGTTAGCAGATTTACTAGTGTTGTTTTGCCATCAGATACAACAGTTTCTGATTTGCAAAAGCTAGCTGCTGAGCATGAAACAGAAGTGACTATTAAGCGTGAAAGCTCCAGTGGAATGTGGATTAATCTTTTGATCTCCTTGGTTCCATTTATCATCATCGCCTTCATCTTTATGTCTATGATGAATCAAGGCGGTGGCGGTGCTCGTGGTGCTATGAATTTTGGACGTAACAAAGCTCGTGCGGCCAATAAAGAAGATATCAAAGTACGCTTTTCAGATGTCGCTGGTGCAGAAGAGGAAAAACAAGAACTTGTTGAAGTTGTTGAATTCCTGAAAGATCCAAAACGTTATACTAAGCTGGGTGCTCGTATTCCTGCAGGTGTTCTTCTGGAAGGCCCTCCAGGGACTGGTAAGACCTTGCTTGCCAAGGCAGTTGCTGGTGAAGCAGGTGTTCCTTTCTTCAGCATCTCAGGTTCTGACTTTGTTGAAATGTTTGTCGGTGTCGGAGCAAGCCGTGTTCGTTCTCTATTTGAAGATGCGAAAAAAGCGGCTCCTGCTATTATCTTCATCGATGAAATTGATGCCGTCGGTCGTCAGCGTGGTGTTGGCCTTGGCGGTGGTAATGATGAACGTGAACAAACTCTTAATCAGCTCTTGATTGAAATGGATGGTTTTGAAGGCAATGAAGGAATCATTATCATTGCAGCTACTAACCGTTCGGATGTTCTTGATCCAGCTCTTCTACGTCCAGGTCGTTTTGACAGAAAGGTTTTGGTTGGTCGCCCTGATGTGAAAGGTCGGGAAGCTATTCTTCGCGTTCATGCTAAAAATAAACCGCTAGCTAAAAACGTTGATTTGAAACTAGTTGCTCAGCAGACACCTGGCTTTGTTGGTGCTGATTTGGAAAACGTCTTGAATGAAGCAGCTCTAGTTGCAGCTCGTCGTAACAAAAAAGTCATCGATGCCGATGATATTGATGAAGCAGAAGACAGAGTAATCGCAGGACCGTCTAAGAAAGATAAAACCGTTTCAGAGCGTGATCGTCAGATTGTCGCTTACCATGAAGCGGGGCATACGATTGTCGGACTTGTTTTGTCCAATGCGCGTGTCGTACACAAGGTAACTATTGTGCCTCGTGGTCGTGCTGGCGGATATATGATTGCCCTGCCTAAAGAAGACCAAATGCTTCTGTCTAAAGAAGATATGAAGGAGCAATTGGCTGGTCTCATGGGTGGTCGTGTAGCTGAAGAGATTATCTTTAATGTCCAAACTACAGGAGCTTCCAATGACTTTGAACAAGCTACACAAATGGCGCGTGCAATGGTCACTGAATACGGTATGAGTGAAAAACTTGGCCCAGTCCAATACGAAGGTAACCATGCTATGTTTGGTGCACAAAGTCCTCAAAAATCAATTTCAGAGCAAACAGCCTATGAGATTGATGAGGAAGTACGTTCATTATTAAATGAAGCACGAAACAAAGCAGCTGAGATTATTCAAGCAAATCGTGAAACCCACAAGTTGATTGCTGAAGCGCTCCTTAAATATGAAACGCTTGATAGCACCCAAATTAAATCTCTCTATGAAACAGGTCATATGCCAGAAGAGTCTGAAAAAGACTTGGAACGAGAAGCGCATGCCCTTTCCTATGATGAAATAAAATCCAAAATGGAAGAAAATTAAGAGATGCTTTTCTTATTAAATAGCTTGATTACCAATTGTGTAATCAAGCTATTTTTTATTCTTTAAAGCCTAACATGTCATAAAAAGTCCCTGAGATGTCTCAAATTTTTTTGTTAGGTACCAGTTAGGGTATAAAATAGACAGGATGGAGGAATGCCCCCTGAAGGAGAAGATTTTCTTGT
>CAUVMH010000121.1:0-3391 GCA_963552835.1 uncultured Streptococcus sp.
TTTTTAATAAAGTTGATTTTCCAGCACCGTTTGGACCAATAATTCCGGTAATAGTTGGTCCTTGGAGCACTAGTGAAATATTCTTTAGTGCCAACGTTTCTTTGTAGGAGACACTTAGGTTTTCGATACGTATCATACAGTTGTATTCCTCCTGCCTTTTAATATACCTTAAAAAAAAAATTAAGTCAAGTTAATTTTTGAAAAATTTAAAATAATAACTGAAAAATGAAGAAAAAAGAGAAACCATTTTTAATTGCATTCCCAAGTGTTTTTTGCTAAGCTAAGAATAAGTGAAAAAATGAAAGCGAGAACAAGATGACACGTTATCAAGACGATTTTTATGATGCAATCAATGGCGAATGGGAAAAAACAGCTGTCATTCCAGCTGACAAATCTCGAACAGGTGGTTTTATTGACCTTGACGAGGAAATTGAAGAGTTGATGCTTGCAACTACGGACAAGTGGTTGGCGGGTGAAGAGGTCTCAGAGGATGCTATCCTCGCAAACTTTGTTAAGTACCATCGTATGGTACACGATTTTGACAAGAGAGAAGCAGATGGGGTTAAGCCTGTCCTTCCTCTACTCAAGGAATACCAAGATCTGGAGAGTTTTGCAGATTTTACCAGCAAACTAGCAGTGTTTGAACTAGCTGGTAAACCCAATTTCCTTCCTTTTGGTGTCTCACCAGACTTTATGGATGCCAGAACAAATGTTCTCTGGGCCAGTGCACCAGGGACGATTTTGCCAGATACAACCTACTACGCTGAAGACCATCCTCAGCGTGAGGAACTCTTGACGCTTTGGAAGGAAAGTACCGCGAATCTTCTCAAAGCCTATGATTTTTCAGATGAGGAAATCGCAGACTTACTAGAGAAACGATTGGAATTGGACCGTCGTATCGCAGCGGTGGTTCTTTCTAACGAAGAAAGTTCAGAATATGCCAAACTTTACCATCCATATGCCTTTGAAGATTTCAAGAAATTTGCCCCTGCCCTACCTCTGGATGATTTCTTCCAAGCAGTGATTGGACAAACTCCAGATAAGGTTATCGTAGACGAGGAACGTTTCTGGCAAGCAGCAGACCAATTTTATAGTGAAGAAGCGTGGCCTCTACTTAAAGCAACCTTGATTTTGGGCGTTGTCAATCTCTCAACAAGCTATCTCACAGACGAGATTCGTGTCTTGTCAGGTACTTATGGTCGTGCTCTTTCAGGTGTTCCAGAAGCTCAGGACAAGGTCAAGGCAGCTTATCACTTGGCCCAAGGACCTTTCAAGCAGGCTCTGGGTCTCTGGTATGCGCATGAAAAATTCTCTCCAGAAGCTAAGGCAGACGTAGAGAAAAAAGTAGCGACTATGATTGATGTTTATAAGGAACGCTTGGCTAAGAACGACTGGCTCACACCTGAAACGCGTGACAAGGCCATTGTCAAACTCAATGTCATCAAGCCTTATATCGGTTATCCAGAGGAATTGCCAGAACGCTACAAGGACAAAGTAGTGGATGAAACTGCCAGTCTCTTTGAGAATGCTCTAGCCTTTGCGCGTGTGGAAATCAAGCACAGCTGGAGCAAGTGGAACCAACCGGTTGACTACAAGGAGTGGGGGATGCCAGCTCACATGGTTAATGCCTACTACAATCCTCAGAAGAACTTGATTGTCTTCCCAGCGGCCATTTTGCAGGCTCCATTCTATGACTTGCATCAGTCGTCTTCTGCCAACTACGGTGGTATTGGGGCTGTTATTGCCCACGAGATTTCTCACGCCTTTGACACAAATGGTGCGTCCTTTGATGAAAATGGTAGCCTCAAGGATTGGTGGACAGAAAGCGACTATGCTGCCTTTAAAGAAAAAACGCAGAAAGTTATCGACCAGTTTGATGGGCAAGAATCTTACGGTGCAAGAATCAACGGGAAACTAACCGTGTCTGAAAACGTTGCTGACTTGGGAGGAATTGCTGCAGCATTTGAAGCTGCTAAGAGAGAACCAGACTTCTCAGCTGAAGAATTCTTCCACAACTTTGCTCGTATCTGGCGTATGAAAGGCCGTCCTGAGTTGATGAAACTCATGGCCAGTGTCGACGTGCACGCGCCTGCCAAACTCCGTGTCAATGTTCAAGTACCAAACTTCGATGACTTCTTTATAACCTATGATGTCAAAGAAGGCGACGGCATGTGGCGTTCACCAGAGGACCGTGTGATTATTTGGTAAGACAAAAACCAAGGATAGCATCCTTGGTTTTTTGCTTACTAGAAAAAGGGATTAAAAGTCTTTTCGTGAGCGATAGTCGTAGCTGGACCATGCCCAGGATAGACATCGTAGTTAGGGAGGGTGAAGAGTTGCGTCTGAATGCTATGGAGCAGTTGTTCCGTGCTACCTGTAGGAAGGTCTGTCCGTCCGATGGTTTCGCGGAAAAGAGCATCTCCAGTCAAGACTAGATGGGCATCAGGAAAGACGATAGAAACGCCGCCGATAGAGTGCCCTGGGGTTGGTAGAACTGTAAAACGAAATTCCTTAAGCTGGTATTCTTCATGAAAGGCAAAGGTGTGTTCTGCTGGTTTTGCGACCACATCTGCCATATCGTCGTGACGAGGGAGACCAGAGAGATTATCTACAGGTGTATAAAGCCAGCTAGCTTCACTCTCTGCTACATAAACTGGGGGATTTCCAAAAGTATCACGAACCAAGTCCAGACTCATAATATGGTCGTAGTGGGTGTGGGTCAGGAGAATCGCGCAGACTGGTTTGTTGATTTTTTCGATAGTCTTGCGGATAGCTTTCCAATGGCTACCTGGGTCAACCACAATCAGGTGTTGGTCCCCTTCCAGATAATAAGTGTTTTCATAGGCAATGGGATTCACGGTTTTATGGATTTTCATACTGGCTCCAATCTCAAAGAATGTACTAAACTAAGTATAGCATAGAAGAGAGAAATAAAGTGAAAAGAAAGTCCCTCATTTGTGTTAGAGGGACAATGATCTTATTTAAACTTGAAACCTTCGTAAATGAGTTTTGCTTTGGGATTCTTTTTCTTGATTTGCTTGGCAAGGGCCTTCATCATAGGAAGAGGTCCACACATATAAACAGTAGACTGGTCAGGGATTTCTTCTTGATCCAAAGTCAGGTATCCTTTTTCATTGCTATCGACCAGCTGAAGGTCAAAGTTAGCATTTTGACGGGCGTAGTCACGAAGTAGATCTAGGTAGACAGCATTTTCCTCCCCACGGAAACTATAGTAGAAGCGGACATTTCTGTCTAGGATAGGATGCTCCCGGATATAAGAGATGAAGGGTGTCATTCCAATTCCACCTGCAATCCAGATTTGCTGCTTTGGACCGTGTTCCATAGTCATATGCCCATAGGCGCGATCAACAGCAACCTTGCTACCGACTTG
>CAUVMH010000122.1:0-3353 GCA_963552835.1 uncultured Streptococcus sp.
TACAAGGTAAAATTCCAACTGCTTCCAGACGTTTCCATCGGTTACTGGAGCGATTTCAAATCTAAATTTGGTTTTTAAACAGGGGCAGAAGTTAAGCAGGACAAAGTTTTTGACTTTCTATAGCCTTGCGGGGCAAGGTCTGTTTGAAGGAGTTGGAACTGAGCTCCTGCTACTGCTCGATCTTACTTAAAGGAGAAAGATTATGACAATTTCTTGGTTGCAAGCCGCAATCCTCGGTATCTTTGCTAGTTTATCCTCTATGCCGGGTATGGGTGGCTCAAGTATTGGTAACTATACACTTGGACGTCCGCTTGTCGGAGGACTCGTCTGTGGTTTAATTTTAGGAGATGTGAGCCTCGGTATTATCTGTGGGGTAGCCATGCAGTTGGTGTATATTGCGCTGGTAACACCTGGCGGTACTGTTTCGGCCGATGTTCGTGCAGTTTCTTATATCGGTATTCCTTTGGCGATGGTTGCGATCAAGTCACAAGGAATTTCAGATGCTCAGCAGGCTGCTGACTTTGCAAAATCAATGGGTGTGCTGGTTGGTACACTGGGAACTGTTCTCTTCTACGGAACAGCAACGATGAACTTAGTATGGCAACACATGGGCTGGAAAGCAGTCGAACAGGGAGAATACAAAAAATTGTATGCGGTTGACTGGTATCTGCCATGGGTTTCCCACTTCCTCTTCTCTTTCTTGCCAACACTGATTCTTTGCCGTTACGGTGCTGATGCCGTTACAGCTCTGAAAGATGCCCTCCCAATGGATGGTCTACCAATGAAAACCCTCTTTACAGTAGGTTCTCTCCTCCCATGTGTCGGTATTGCGATTCTCTTGAAACAAATCGTTGAAAAAGTAACAGACTTTGTCCCATTCTTCGTTGGCTTTACCTTGGCTGCCTCACTTGGCCTCAACCTTGTGTCTAGTGCAGTTGTATCACTGATCTTTGCTCTGCTCTTCTATGAAGTACAGATGGCGAAAAATGTCAAAGCTAGTGCTGTGGCAGTAGGTGATTTTGACGATGATGACGAGGAGGATATCTAAGATGGCAACTAAAAAAATATCTAAAAAAACACTGACCAAATCATTCCACCACTGGTACTATGGTCATTTGACCTGCTTCTCTCAAGAGCACATGCAGACTTTTGGCTACTTGACCTCTATGCTACCAATCGTGGAAGAATTGTACGATACAAAAGAAGAACAAGCACGCTCTATGCACACTTATACAGCCTTCTTCAACACAGAACCTCAGCTGGGTACCTTGGTCGTTGGGATCACAGCTGGTTTGGAAGAAGCGCGTGCCAATGGTGCAGAAGCAGTAAATGACGAAACCATCAACGGACTTCGGGCTGGCTTGATGGGGCCGGTTGCTGGTATCGGTGACTCTCTGATCGTTGGAACCTTGATTCCAGTTATTTTGGGAATCTCAATGGGACTTTCAAATGGAGGCTCACCTGTTGGAGCTATCTTCTATATCCTAGTTTGGAATCTGCTGGCTTATTTCGGTATGCGTTTTGCTTACTTTAAAGGCTATGAATTAGGAGACAAGGCCGTTGAATTCTTAGTAGGAGAACAAGGGCAAGCTATCCGTAAATCTGTTGGGATTGTCGGCGGAATGGTTATCGGTGCTGTGGCAGCAACTTGGGTACCTATCAAAACTGCCTTCCAATTGACCAATCCGGGTGAAAAAGAGCCTTACCTTGTCCTGCAAGACAAATTAGATGGTGTTTATCCAGGTCTCTTAACAGCTGTCTTTATCGTATTTTGCTGGTGGCTCATGGCCAAGAAGAACCTTTCTCCAATCAAAGTGATGCTCATTCTAGTTGTTATCGCCTTCCTTGGAGTACTGGCTGGCTTCTTTAACCCAGGTCTCCAATATTAAGAAAAAGAGGGAAAATCATGACAGAACAAGAATTGATTCAAGGCTATGAAACAGAAATTCAATACCAGAAGCATATGATTGAAAATCTCGGACGCTGGTTTAGTCTTTTCTTTACCATTGCCAGTATCGGTTTTGTCCTGATCTATCTCTTTCATCGAACCGATCTGCTTCTGTTCATCGTAGGAGTCATCTTAGCTATTTTGGGAATTCTTGTCATGCTGGTCTTTGGCTATGGCATCTACAAGGGTAGACTAAATTTGCAAAAGGTTATTGATGATTTTGAAGAAAAACTGAAGTTAGCTCAATAATGTTTCCAATTAACTTTCCCCCAAAAACTTTGTCATTCGGCAAAGTTTTTTCTTGACTATTTCTGACCAAGTGATAAAATAATAACTATAGATTAGCACTCGGTGTCATAGAGTGCTAAAATTCAATCTTTGGAGGAAAAAGATGTTAAAACCATTAGGTGACCGTGTGGTCTTAAAAGTAGAAGAAAAAGAACAGAAAGTTGGTGGCTTTGTCATTGCTGGTGCAGGGCAAGACGCGACAAAAGAAGCGACAGTCATCGCAGTCGGCCAAGGGATCCGTACGCTCAACGGAGAGCTGGTTGAACCAAGTGTCAAGCCAGGTGATAAGGTTTTAGTTGAAAGTCATGCTGGCATTGAAGTCAAAGATCAAGATGAGAAATTCTTGGTTGTTGGAGAAGCAAGCATTCTTGCAATTGTGGAGTAAAAATCGAAGAAAGAGGTTTAAAGATGGCAAAAGATATTAAATTTTCATCAGATGCACGTAGTGCAATGGTTCGTGGTGTGGATATTCTAGCAGATACTGTCAAAGTAACCTTGGGCCCTAAAGGTCGCAATGTTGTTTTGGAAAAATCTTTTGGTTCACCCCTCATCACCAATGACGGTGTGACCATTGCCAAGGAAATCGAACTGGAAGATCATTTTGAAAATATGGGGGCTAAGCTGGTATCAGAAGTGGCTTCAAAGACCAACGATATCGCTGGAGACGGAACAACGACTGCTACTGTATTGACCCAAGCTATCGTTCGTGAAGGGATTAAAAACGTGACTGCGGGTGCCAACCCAATCGGTATCCGCCGCGGAATTGAAGCAGCAGTTGCAACAGCTGTTGAAGCTCTGAAAGAAACGGCGATTCCGGTTTCTAATAAGGAAGCGATTGCTCAGGTTGCTGCCGTTTCTTCTCGCAGCGAGAAAGTCGGTGAGTACATCTCTGAAGCTATGGAAAAAGTTGGCAACGATGGCGTTATCACTATCGAAGAGTCCAAAGGGATGGAAACAGAGCTGGATGTCGTAGAAGGAATGCAGTTTGACCGTGGCTACCTGTCTCAATACATGGTGACGGATAGTGAAAAAATGGTGGCTGATCTGGACAACCCTTATATCTTGATTACAGACAAGAAAATTTCTAACATTCAAGAAATTCTGCCATTGTTGGAAA
>CAUVMH010000123.1:0-3283 GCA_963552835.1 uncultured Streptococcus sp.
GCTAGGTTCCCTTGAGCAATGGTATACTTTTGCCACTCCTCATCAGTCAATTGACCCGTACGGATAGAATGAGACTCCACCAAGCCTTCGGCCGCCAACATACGGTCTACTAGACTTTCCGCACCCATTTCCAGTGAAAAGATGGCAACCGTCTTGTCCAACTTAGTCCCAATGTTCTGAGCAATGTTCAAGGCAAAGGCCGTCTTACCAACTGCTGGTCGCGCCGCTAGAATAATTAATTCCTCCTCATGAAGACCTGTCGTCATATGGTCCAAATCACGGTAACCCGTTGCAATACCAGTGATATCCGTTGTTTGTTGTGACCGAACTTCTAGGTTCCCAAAGTTGATATTTAGAATATCTCGGATGTTCTTGAACCCACTACGATTGGCGTTTTCGCTAACATCAATAAGCCCCTTTTCAGCCTGAGCGATGATTTCATCTGCAGGCTTAGAAGCTTCATAGGCTTGGTTGACAGACTCTGTCAACTTGGAAATCAAGCGACGTAGCATAGCCTTTTCGGCTACGATTTTAGCATAATATTCCGCATTAGCTGAGGTTGGTACAGAGTTGACAATTTCGACAAGATAGGACAGGCCGCCAATATTTTGGAGATCCCCTTGACTATCCAAAATCGTCCGAACTGTAGTCGCATCAATTGCTTCCCCACGATCCGACAAATCTACCATCGCTTGGAAAATCAATCGATGAGCATACTTAAAGAAGTCACGAGAATCAATGTATTCTCGGACAAAAACGAGCTTACTCTCATCTATAAAAATAGCCCCCAAAACAGATTGTTCTGCTAAAATATCCTGAGGTTGAACTCGCAGTTCCTCTACTTCTGCCATCCGACTTTCCTTCCTTTTACAATCTTGTCAAGAAGTTGTAAACTTAGCCTTCTTTTACACGAAGATTGATGACACTTGTAACATCTTGATAGATCTTCACTGGTACATCAATCAAACCTACTGCTCGAATTGGTGCTTGCACTTGAATATTGCGTTTGTCAATCTTAATACCAAACTGCTTTTGCAATTCTTCTGCAATTTTCTTGTTAGTGATGGAACCAAATGTACGGCCATCTGGTCCAACCTTTTCAACAAACTCTACAACTGTTTCTTCTGCCTCAAGCTTAGCCTTGATGGCTTTTGCTTCAGCAATCATTTCAGCATGAGCCTTTTCTTCTGATTTTTGTTTTCCACGCAACTCACCCACTGCTTGAGCAGTTGCTTCCTTGGCCAAATTCTTTTTAATCAGGAAGTTTTGAGCGTAGCCAGTTGGCATTTCCTTAATTTCGCCTTTCTTCCCTTTTCCTTTAACATCTGCTAAAAAGATTACTTTCATTCTTCTTTCTCCTTTTCCTTTAGTTCTTCCAAGATTAGTTGAGTCAATTTTTCTCCCGCTTCCGACAAACTCATATCCTCGATTTGCGCAGCTGCTAGATTAAAGTGACCTCCACCACCCAGCTCTTCCATAATGCGTTGCACATTGATTTTACTACGACTTCGAGCCGAGATAGAGATAAATCCTTGTGTATTTTTTGCCAGAACGAAGCTGGCTTCAATGCCAGACATAGCTAACATAGCATCGGCAGCCTTACTGATAACAACTGTGTCATAAGACATTGAGTCCTTAGCTTGGGCAATCAAGATATCTGAACCTAACTTACGACCTTGTAAAATGAGTTCATTTACCTCACGGTACTCTTCAAAATCTGTCGCAGCAATCTCCTGGATAGCAATACTGTCACTTCCCCGTGTTCTCAGGTAGCTAGCTACATCAAAGGTTCTACTCGTTACTCGTGACGTAAAGTTTTTGGTATCCAGCATCATACCAGCCATCAATACACTAGCCTGCATACGACTCAAACGATTTTTCTTAGAATTTTGGAACTGAATCAATTCTGTGACCAGCTCACTGGCACTACTTGCCCCACTTTCAATATAGGTGATGACTGCATTCTCAGGGAAATCCTGATCACGTCTATGATGGTCAATAACAATGGTTTGAGTGAACAAATCATAAAAATCTTTTGACAAGGTCAAAGCCGTCTTGGAATGATCCACCAGAATCAATAATGAACGGTTTGTAACTAACTTCATCGCATCTGTAAGAGATAAAAGTTTCGTGACATCTTCCTTCTTCAAGAACTGAATAGCACGTTCGATATCTGCTGGCATATGGTCTGCATCATAGACAGCATAACTGTTCTCAATAATATTACTTGCAAACAACTGCATACCAACAGCAGATCCCAAAGCATCCATATCTAGATTTTTATGACCGACTACAAAAACTTGGTCAACACTTCGAATCTTATCAGAAATGGCTGTCATCATGGCTCTGGTACGTGTACGAGTACGTTTGATAGATGCAGCAGTTCCTCCACCAAAGTAGACAGGATTCTTGGTTTCGTTATTTTCCTTGACCACCACCTGGTCACCACCGCGAACTTCTGCTAAGTTCAAGTTGAGCAAGGCAATTTTCCCTATCTCTTCATGATTTCCATCACCATAAGAAAATCCCATACTTAAGGTTAGAGCCAGTTGCCTCTGTTTTGATTCTTCTCGGAAACTATCAATAACAGAGAATTTATCATTCATCAATTCCTCGAGTACTGTGTAATCTGTGAATAAATAAAAACGATCCATCCCCACACGGCGAGAAAACATAGCATACTTACTAGCAAATTCTGAAACAAAATTAGCTACAAAGCTATTGATATGGCTGATATCAGAGTCAGACGTCGCATCCTCCAAATCATCGTAATTATCCACTGAGATGACCCCAATGACTGGACGACTAGTTACCAATTCGACAGTCGCTTCGTACTCCCCAGAAACATCAAAGAAATACAAAACACCCGAAGCCTTGTCCATATGAACAGCATACCGTGTTTCGCCCAAGGTAGCATACGAACCAGGATTCCCAACAGAAGCCTTGATGATGGTTTGAATTAATTCAACATCAATTTCCCCTTCTTCATTCGTCAAAATCAGCTCAGCATAAGGATTAAACCATTCCACTTCGCCACTAGATAAGTCTAATTTCAGGACTCCCACCGGCATTTGATCAAGCAAAGTACTCAAGCTATTTTCAGCTTGATGATTTACGTATTGGATTTGTTCAATTTCGCTCTTTTCATACTGTTTTTTTTGCCAGACAAATAAAAGCAGATAAAGAAGTACAAATAAAAACAAGACACTGATTGTTACAACATTATTTTGTGAAAAAATAATCAGCATTGTTAAGGTTCCGAAAGTTGCAATCCCTAGTAGAA
>CAUVMH010000124.1:0-3257 GCA_963552835.1 uncultured Streptococcus sp.
CAAAGTCCTCTAAACTAGTCACCTGAAACTCACCGGTCACCAAGTCCATATAAGCCAGACCATAGAGGCCCTCTGAGTAATCCAGAGCCACCAGAAAGTTATTCGCAGAGTCCGGCTTAGTAGAGTCCACCACCGTCCCCGGCGTGATAACCTGAACAACCTCCCGCTTAACAACCCCCTTGGCTTCCTTGGGATCTTCCATCTGCTCCGCAATTGCTACCTTATAGCCTGATTCGACCAAAACATCAATATACTGCTGAGCCGAATGATAGGGAACTCCGGCCATGGGAATGGGATTTTCTGCATTTTTATTACGGCTGGTGAGAGAAATCTCTAAAATCTGCGCGGCATTGACCGCATCATCATAAAACAACTCATAGAAATCCCCCATCCGAAAGAGCAAGAAAGCATCTGGATAGTCCTTTTTGATATCCAAATACTGCTGCATGCCTGGCGATAACTTTTCTACTGCCATCTCTATCCTTTCTAAAAACAAACGAGGTCAGGACTTGCGTCTCAAACCTCTCCGTCAATTCTAAGCTATCAGGCTATTCCATGCCTTCTTTGACACTCGTCTCGATTTCTCTAGCCGCTTCCTGATCCCGGCAAATCACGAGCAAAGTATTGGCTCCAGCAACGGTTCCTAAAATCCGACTATCCAACGAACCATCTACCACATTTGCCAAGACCGTCGCTTCGCCCAGTCCTGTACGGAAAACCAGCGTAAACTCCGCTCGAGAAACAGCCTGAACATGACTGGCCAGAAATCCAGCCAGGTCCAACTCCTCTGCTTCATGAGCCAGCACATAGTAGACTTGCCCGTCTCTCTTCAGCTTGGTCAAGCCAATCTCCCTTAGGTCACGCGAGAGGGTTGTTTGGGTCACAAATATCCCCTCATCTTCCAGTCTTTTTTGAATATCCTTTTGTGTTCCTAATTTTTCTTCCTTGATCATCCATTTAATAAGCTGATGACGCTCGCTTTTTCTCATACTCGACCTCATTGACTGAATATTTATACTCTCAATTATATCAAAAAATCTATCTTATACCAAAAAAATTGAAGATTCCTCATAAAATGTGATAGAATAGTAACAAAAGACCCAAAGGAGCAAATATGGATAATAAACAATTAATCGCTAGCGAGTTGGCCAAAGTTATTGACAGCTTGGACCAAAGCGCTATCTCTAACCTACTAGAGCAACCGAAAAGTTCCGATCTTGGAGACATTGCCTTCCCAGCTTTCTCACTTGCAAAAGTAGAACGCAAGGCTCCTCAAGCTATCGCTGCGGATATTGCTGAAAAGATCGACCCAAGTCACTTTGAGAAAGTTGTCGCAACTGGACCTTATGTCAACTTCTTCCTCAACAAAGCTAAAATCTCTGATCAAGTCATCAAAGAAGTCATCAAGGAAGGCGCTGACTATGGTCAACAGAACGAAGGTCAGGGCGGAAATATCACAATCGACCTTTCCAGTCCCAACATTGCGAAACCTTTCTCTGTCGGACACTTGCGTTCAACTGTTATTGGAGATGCCTTGTCCAATATCTTCCGCAAGATGGGCTACAACACCATCAAGATCAACCACTTGGGTGACTGGGGCAAGCAATTCGGTCTCCTCATGGTTGCTTACAAGAAATGGGGCAACAAGGAAGCCGTTGAAGCCAACCCAATCGATGAACTCTTGCAACTTTACGTCCGCATCAATGCTGAAATCGAAAACGATCCAGCCTTGGATGAAGAAGGTCGCCTCTGGTTCAAGAAACTGGAAGATGGCGATCCAGAAGCAACAGAACTCTGGCAATGGTTCCGTGACGAAAGTCTCGTTGAATTTAACCGTATCTATGAATTGCTCGGCGTTGAATTTGATAGCTTAAATGGCGAAGCCTTCTACAATGATAAGATGGACGAAGCCGTTAAAATTTTGGAAGACAAGGGTCTCCTGAAAGAATCAAAAGGCGCTAGCATTGTGGACTTGGACGATGTCAACCTGCCACCAGCTATGATTAAAAAATCAGACGGTGCTACGCTTTACATCACCCGTGATATTGCCACCGCTATGTACCGTGCGCGCACTTACAACTTCGTCAAGAACGTTTACGTTGTTGGTCAAGAGCAATCCAACCACTTCCGTCAACTCAAGGCCGTCCTTAAGAAGATGGGATTTGACTGGAGCGATGACATGATCCACGTGGACTTTGGTCTGGTTACAAAGAATCGCCAAAAACTTTCAACACGTAAAGGAAACATCATCCTTCTGGAACCAACTCTGCAAGAAGCAATCAGCCGTGCCAAAGCTCAAATTGAAGAGAAAAATCCAAATCTGGAAAACAAAGAAGCTGTTGCCCATGCAGTTGGTGTCGGTGCCGTTAAATTCTACGACCTTAAGACTGACCGCCGCAATGGTTACGACTTTGATTTGGAAGCAATGGTTTCCTTTGAAGGTGAAACTGGACCGTATGTGCAATATGCCTATGCACGTATCCAGTCTATCCTACGCAAAGCAGACTTCAAGCCAAGTCTTGACGCCAACTACAATCTCAACGATGCTGAAAGCTGGGAAATTATCAAACTGCTCCAAGACTTTGCTCGCGTAGTCAAACGTGCAGCTGATAACTTTGAGCCATCTCTGATTGCCAAATACGCGATCAGCCTAGCTCAAGCCTTCAATAAATACTATGCTCACACTCGCATCTTGGATGAAACTCCAGAACGTGACAGCCGTCTAGCTCTCAGCTACACCACTGCTGTTGTGCTGAAGGAAGCTCTCCGCATGCTTGGTGTAGAAGCACCAGAAAAAATGTAACCCTACACAAACCTTCCAGTTTTGGGAGGTTTTCTTAGGAAGAGATATTTTATGAATGAAACTGCTTATATTTTAGTTGCCCTTAGCTTGGTCATTCTCTTTTTGTACAACAAAAGAGAGAAGGTAAAGTTGCAGATTTTGCTGCAGCAGGAACTCCTAAAAAGTGATCATTTTCGACAAGAACTCCAAGAAAAAATGGCCACTAGCGAAAACCAAAATGACCTTATTGCTTACGTTAACAAAAGCTACCGTTTAGGAATTTTATATTCAAAAGAGCTGGTCGAAACGATCGCCGGCGAGCATGCAAGTCAAGAATAGAAACAAAAGCCGTTCGATCAAAAATGTTGATCGAACGGCTTTTTACTTATGCTTTTATTTCGTACAATTCCTCGATAATGCCAGCTACTTTTTTAATATCGCCTAACATACCACGCATTTCAAAATCAGCTAAAAC
>CAUVMH010000125.1:0-3231 GCA_963552835.1 uncultured Streptococcus sp.
AGCAAGGAATTGACAATAAAGGCTAGGGACAACTGAAGATTTGAATCCCAGGTCATAAAACGCACGGCTTTTCGAACATCCTTCTTATCTTTGTGATTGATTTTCCTTGTTTGGGATAGAGAGGAATGGAGATAGAGATTATGGGGCATGACTGTCGCTCCTACAATCCCTAGAGCCAAGGTCAATTGACTTTCATGACCCGGTAACGGTGTTTCAAATAAAGTTGATGTTGGCAAATAACCACCAATGATCCCCTGGATACTTGGATTGGATACGGCCACAAGATAGGTAAAGATGGCTAATATGGTTAAAATAACAAATAAAAGGCTGTACTTGTAGGAGGCACCACCAACCACACTGGTGATCCAATTTCCAGGATCCATGTAGCCAACTGCCACAAGTGCACCAGGTCCTAAGAATGCTTTTAGATTTTGCCAAAAATGATTGTTATTTGGAGTCTCAATAGATTGATTGATCTCAGAAAGAGAGACTTTTTCATAAGAGGACATAGGGATTTCCCACTTTCTAATCTGTCTTTACATATTTCTTAATAGAATATTTTTTTGAAAGAATGATGAAAATAGTTTACCTATTTCCAATTCACCCTTATTATATCACATTTTAGAATGATTCCTAAGAAAACAAATGATAGTTGAAATAAACAATATCAGTATTGTAAAAGCCAGCGTTTTTTGACGCTGGCTTTAAAACTGTGAAAAATATTTCTCAACTAGATCGCTTCTGTGACAAAACTACGGCTTTCAAGCACCTTAAGCATGGCATTAGCTGTATCTAGGGCTGTAAAGAGTGGCACACCGTGTTCAATGGCTGAACGGCGGATTTGCTCACCATCTTCGTCAGCAGTTCGTTTGGTTCCGACAGTATTGATGATCGCTTGGATTTTTCCTTTACGGACATAGCTTGGGATATCCTGTTCATCGTCTCCAATCTTACCAACAGGTTGGGCTTCGAGTCCATGACTGGCAAAGAAGGTTGCTGTCCCTTCTGTTGCGAGGATACCATAACCGATATTTTGGAAACGACGAGCCAAGTCCAAGGCCTCTTCTTTGGCATCATCAGCGATGGTAAAGACCACATTTCCAAAGGTTGGCAAGTGAAGATAAGAAGCTTCAAAAGCCTTGTACAAAGCTTTTTCAAGAGTTGTATCAGAACCCATGACTTCCCCTGTTGACTTCATTTCAGGCCCGAGCAAGCTATCTACCTTAGCTAGTTTCGTAAAGGAGAAGACAGGCGCCTTGATATGAACGCGAGTGCTTTCTGGATAAAGGCCATCTTGGTAGCCAAGTTCTTCAAGACTTTGACCAAGAATGAGCTTAGTCGCTACCTGAGCCATAGGAATATTAGTTACCTTAGAAAGGAATGGCACCGTACGGCTGGCACGTGGATTGACCTCAATAACATAGACTTTTTCGTCCTTGATGACAAACTGGATGTTCATCATCCCAAGACAGTTAAGACCGATTGCTAGACGTTTGGTATAGTCTGCGATGGTTTCTTGGACTTTTTGAGACAAGGTTTGCGGAGGATAGACAGCCATTGAGTCACCTGAGTGGACACCAGCACGTTCGATATGCTCCATGATACCAGGGATGAGAACATTTTCTCCGTCTGAGATGGCATCAACTTCACACTCTTGCCCAACAATGTAAGAGTCAACAAGAACTGGGTGGTCTGGACTAGCCTTAACAGCTGTACGCATGTAAGAACGGAGGTCTTCTTCGTTTTCAACGATTTCCATGGCACGTCCACCCAAGACGTAAGATGGGCGAACGAGGACTGGAAAACCAATTTTACGAGCTGCAAGCACTGCTTCTTCTTCATTTGTAGCCGTTTGTCCTGGTGGCTGTGGAATATCCAAGTCTTTAAGGGCTTGCTCAAAGAGGTCACGGTCTTCAGCTCGGTCTAAGTCAGCGACTTGAGTTCCAAGAATGGTCACACCTGCTTTGGCCAATGGCTCCGCAAGGTTGATAGCTGTTTGACCACCGAACTGAACGATGACGCCTTTTGGTTGCTCAAGGTCAATGACATTCATGACATCTTCGAATGTCAATGGTTCAAAGTAGAGCTTATCAGACACAGAGAAGTCCGTAGAAACGGTCTCTGGGTTTGAGTTCATGATAATAGCTTCATAACCAGCAGCCTGGATAGCCTTAACTGAGTGAACAGTTGCGTAGTCAAACTCAACCCCTTGTCCGATACGGATTGGACCTGAACCTAGGACTAGGACAGATTCCTTATCAGACTTGATAGACTCATTTTCCCAGCCATAGGTTGAATAGAAATATGGTGTTTCAGAGTCAAACTCCGCCGCACAAGTATCGACCATCTTGTAGACTGGGACAATCTTGTTTTCCAAGCGAAGTTGACGAACTTGGTCAGCTGTTGTTTTCCATAGTTCAGCAATCTTACGATCTGAGAAGCCATTTAGTTTAGCTGTTTTCAAAACGTCTAAATCTTGTGGATGAGCACCCAATTCTTGCTCAATTTCAAAGATATGCAAGAGTTTATCCAGATAGAAGATATCAATCTTGGTCAATTCAGCAATTTCTTCTGGTGTGTAACCACGGCGAATAGCTTCTGATACGTAGAAGAGACGGTCATCTTGGGCCTTGACAACCTTTTCAATCAAAGCATCATCTGAAACCGCTGCAAGCTCAGGCATTTCATTGTGGTGGACACCAATTTCAAGTGAACGACAGGCCTTGAGAAGTGACTCCTCGATGTTTCGACCGATGGCCATAACTTCTCCAGTTGCCTTCATCTGGGTACCAAGACGACGTTCCCCTTTTTCAAATTTGTCAAATGGGAAACGTGGAATCTTAGCAACGACGTAGTCAAGGGCTGGTTCAAACATAGCATAGGTTGAACCTGTAACTGGGTTGATGACCTCATCCAAGGTCAAACCGACGGCAATCTTAGCTGCCAATTTGGCAATTGGGTAACCAGTTGCCTTAGAAGCAAGCGCTGACGAACGCGATACACGAGGGTTTACTTCGATAACATAGTACTTGAAGCTATGCGGATCAAGTGCCAGCTGAACGTTACACCCACCTTCAATCTTTAGAGCGCGGATAATGCTCAAGCTCGCGTCACGAAGCATTTGGTTTTCATAGTCTGACATGGTTTGCGCAGGAGCAAATACGATAGAATCCCCTGTATGAATCCCAACTGGGTCAAAGTTTTCCATGTTACAAACAACGAGGGCATTGT
>CAUVMH010000126.1:0-3222 GCA_963552835.1 uncultured Streptococcus sp.
AACTGCGGAGTAGTTGTATTTGCATATTGCCAAACGTAATAGGTGACAAAAATAATGATAGACAGGGCAACTACTAGGAAATAAAAAAGAGGAAGTGAAAAGGAACGATTTTTATATTTTCTACTTCGAAATTCTTCGTTTTCCGATAATTCAATTTCGTCATAAACGACAGTATTATCTGTGTCGTATGCCTCCAATAGAATCTGCTCATCTAAATCCAGAGCCCAAGCGTATTTTCGTAGCAGGCTACGGACGTAAAAGGCATTTGGAAATTTCTCGTATTGATTGTTTTCAAGAGCCTTTAGGTAGTCAGTTTTTATATCTGTTTTTTTGGCTACATCTGCTAAAGTAAGTTTCTGGTTTACTCGAGCAAGTCTGAGTACCTCTCCTATCGTTTTTTTTCTCATAAGGATAGTCCTTTTCTCTTAGACATTATTCTAACAAAATTTTGAAATAAACTTGGAACTATTTTGGGAAAATAGTAAAATCTGTCATATCACACTGGTCGATAAACCGACGTCCGACTTTTAAGACGTCATTTAAAGTGATATCCTGTAAAATCTTAGGTAAATCAAAAAGATTCTCCCCTGTTAAATGCGGTTCGTACTGGGTTGCCATGTATTCAAGAGAATTCAGACCATGCAGCAAATCTCCAAACATTTCACTTTTAATCGTATCTAGGTGTGTTTCTGTGACATCTGGATCCTGAGCAAACTTCCGGATGGCTGAGCGGAATTGATGAGAAATTCCTACGGGTTCCTGCGTGTCCATAGTTAGGATGACAAAGTGGAAATCCTTTTCCACCTCTACTTCAAGAGTGAGCGAATTGTCAATCTTGCCATTTTCATACAGGGTCTGGAAACGCTTGGAAGTCCAACCAAACATCATGGCAAAAAGCAATTTCAGGGCAATTTTATAGCGATAACGCTCCGTATCCTGTATCGTATCTTTCCCACGAATACCGATTGCCAACTTAGGACTGGCAACTTCCATCCGACTAGTAGCGGTTGGAATTACTGGCTGTAAGATGAGAGGCTCTTTTTCAATCGTTTCAGTTAATAATTGAGGCGATAAGGTCTCTTGTGTTTTGACGATATCTTCAAAAGTGGACTCCAAATCAAAATTACCAATGACAAATAAAGTCATATTGGACGGACGATAGAAAAGCTCGAAGTTCTCTGTCAGATCTTCCACAGTAATATCCATGATTGACTCTGTCGTTCCGGCAATATCTTCTGCTAGTGGAGTTTGAGGGTAGAGATTACTCAAAGCACCAAAGAAGAGCCGATAATCTGGATCGTCTTGGTACATCTCGATTTCTTGCTGGATAATTCCTTGCTCACGCTGAACAGATGCTTCTGAAAAATTGGCTTGGGAAACGAGTTCCTGCAACAGCTTCAGATTTTCTGCTACACAGTTTGTCGTAGAAAACAGATAGCTGGTACGTGTAAAGCTTGTAAAGGCATTACTTTCTGCGCCAAATTTAGTAAATTCCAGCAGCAAATCCTCACCGTTTTCACGCTCGAATAGTTTGTGCTCCAAAAAATGCGCAATCCCTGCTGGATAATGAGAAACTTGCTTTGTTTCACGTGAAACAACCTTAGTATCAACAGAGCCAAAATGTGTTGAGATGATGCCGTAGGTTTCATTAAAATCATTTTTAGGGAGTAGGTAAACCTGCAATCCATTTGCTAGCACCGCCCGATAGATGCTTTCTCCCACGGCTATATAATTGATTTTTTCTAAACCTGGATTCTGCATTATTTCCCTTCCATAAAGTAAATCGCCTGTAATTTCAACTGCTGGGCTGCCTCTATAAGATCAGCTTTGCTGACATTTTCTAATGCTTTCAGCCAAGCCTCTAGTGACAGAAATTTTTTCCCTAGAACAGAGGACATGTAAGCACGCTCAATCAAGGTGTTTTGTCGATCCTGAGCCAGAAGTATCGAATTTTTTAGCATATTCTTGGTTTGTTCAAGTTCTTCATCTGTGAAATGTCCCCGCTTCAAATCTAGAATTTGGCGGTTGATTAAAGCGATGGTCTTTGTCCGATTTGCTCGGTCAATTCCAGCATAGATTCGCATCAAACCAGAAAAAATATCAAAACTACTAGAAATAGTGTAGGCTAGGCTCTCTTTTTCCCGAACATTGACAAAGAGTTTGGAATGAGCAAATCCTCCCAATAAGCCATTCAAAACAATTAGGGGCAGATGGCTGCGATCCCCATATTGACTAGAAAAATGGTAGGCCAGTTCAACAATGGACTGATGTACATCTCGCTGCTCCAGCTTTTCTCTAGTTATATTTGAATAGTTTTGCTGATAGCTAAGCTGTAAAGGCTGCTCTCGCTCAGAAAACTGGAATTCTTGGATTTTCTCACGAACAGCAATCTCATTAAAATCACCGATGAAGAAAAAATCAATTTGATCCTGATTTAGCATTTGCTGAAAAGCAGCGAAACTAGTTTCAGCCGTTTCTTTTTCTACTAGCTCGATTGTTGCCACGCGTGGAATCCGCATTTCTGGTAAATCGTAAAATAAATTATTTAACTCTCTGTGAGCATGGTAGAAATGATTCTCAATTTCAGCTTCCAAGTCTGTTAAAACATTTCTCTTTTCAATTTCAAAGGTTTTGGTATCAAAAGCCTGTCCATTTGACAGAGGAAAAAAGAGACTAGCCTTCAAAAAATCTAGTATTTCATCTGCCAACATATTTTTACGGCTCAAGAATTGATCCCGCACGAAAGAAAGATTGATATCCAGATAATGCACTAATCCCCGTCGTGAAAGGCTTGTCGAGTAATTAGCCCCATATAAATTCGCTAATTTTTCTCGAAAGGCTTGTGATGTTGGGTAAAGAGCATTTGAAGTTTCTAGCATACTGGCCGTAAGAACCCGCCCAGCTATTGTTTTTTCAGACATAGGAGCTGAAAATCGCACTTTAATTTTATTGGTTTTAAATTTTTCTGACTGAATGAAGTGAAGATGTACTCCTTTTATGATTTCCATTGCTCTCCTCATACCGAATAATATAGACTTCTATTATAACACGAAATGCTGTTTAATGCTTTGTAAGGGACGGTATTTTTAGAGATTAAAGCGTTTTCTCTTTTTCTAGTAAAACTTGCCTTTGAATGAGGCTACCATGGAACAGTTTCCGCTTAAATTATGATATAATGACAAGGATTGAGGTGAAATATGGAATACAAATTATTTGACGAAT
>CAUVMH010000127.1:0-3218 GCA_963552835.1 uncultured Streptococcus sp.
CCATAGTAATAGATTGGAGCATTGGCTGTAATCTTACGCAACTCAGCATCCTCACCGTAGACAAACAAACCTTTAGTAATTTGTTTGGCATAGTCATTAAAGGCGTTAAAAACATCCTCTAGACTAGTAAAGTAATCTGGATGGTCAAAGTCAATGTTGGTGATGATAGAGTATTCTGGGTGGTAAGGCATGAAATGACGCTCATATTCGTCAGATTCAAAAACAAAATACTTGGCATTTTCAGAACCTCGACCCGTTCCATCCCCAATCAAGAAGCTAGTGTCTGTGATGTGAGACAAAACGTGAGACAGCATCCCAGTCGTTGATGTCTTACCATGCGCTCCTGCAACCCCCATGCTGACAAAGTCACGCATAAAGCTGCCTAGGAATTCATGGTAACGTTTGTAGCTGATACCATTTTTGTCGGCATAGGCGATTTCAACATTGTTATCTGGACGAAAGGCATTTCCAGCAATAATTTCAAGATCCCCTTTCAGGTTCTTTTCATCAAAAGGAAGAATCGTAATTCCTGCCTGCTCTAGTCCACGTTGAGTAAAGTAGTATTTTTCAACGTCTGAACCTTGAACCTTGTGTCCCATTTGATGCAACATCAAGGCTAGGGCACTCATCCCTGATCCCTTGATTCCAATAAAATGATATGTTTTTGACATGCTTTTCTCCCTTACTCAGTAATTCTTGTCAGATTCAACTCTTGGGCAACCTGACGTTCCTGTTCTGTTTGCTTATTCTTTTTATTATAGATTTGACTCTTCTTTAGAAAATCATAGTTGTTCTTTTTAGCCTTTTCCGTTTGAGATTTCGGAGTTGGAGTCACTACCTGGCCAGCTTCCTCGGCTAGAATATAGTGGGACTGGCTCAAGTTTTTACTAAACTTGGCAAACTCACCTGGATTTTCCTTTTGAAATGGTGCTGTTGGTTGGTTTCCTTGACGAACAAGTGTTGAACCATTGTGTCGTCTAGTATGACTAACATCCTGAGTCAAATACTTGGCCGAACGTTTCTTCTTCAAGTCCGCACGAGCCTCTTCTCTAGCCAATTCAGCATACGTTTTTTCAATTTTTTTAGGTTCTGGGCCTGGTTTTGACTCCTTGCTAGCTACCGAAGGAGTTACAGCCTGTTCCTCATTGATAGGAGACCATTCCAAATAGTTTTTATCGCGGTAATCACCCTTGATATTGCTAATAAAGTCTGACTCATCGTACAAGTCCATGACTGGCATTTTGGTCAGCATGATCTCATCATCTGACACCAATGGAAATCGATCTTGTTTCATTTTGTATTTCCTTTCAACACTTCATTATAGCGTATTGTCTTGATTTTTCAAGTGCTGGCTTCAGAAATCCCTAAAATTTCTCGAATTTCTGCCAGACTAAGACTCGCACGCGATTCCGTCCCATCTAAAACTTGGGAAACTAGGTGTCTCTTCTGTTCTTGGAGTTCTTGAATCTTTTCTTCAATGGTTCCTCTAGTAATCAAACGATAAACTTCTACCTTCCGCTCCTGTCCCATTCGATGAGCTCGTCCGATAGCCTGAGCCTCGACAGCAGGATTCCACCAGAGGTCCACTAGGATGACGGTGTCAGCTCCTGTCAGATTGAGACCGACACCACCTGCCTTAAGGGAGATGAGAAAGATATCCCTTTCCCCTTGATTAAATATTTTGGTCATCTCTTGTCGGTCTTGAGCAGGAGTTGAGCCCGTAATTTTGAAGGAAGTCAAGCCCAAATTTGGGAGCTCTTGCTCGATTTTTTCCAACATTCCTTTAAATTGAGAGAAAATCAAGACCCGATGCCCACCATCAGCCACTTGTAGCAATAAATCTCGAAGGCTATCCAATTTACCACTGGCTCCATGGTAATCGTCCATGAAGAGGGCTGGCGTATCGCAGATCTGGCGCAATCGCATGAGACCAGATAAGATTTCTACCCGACTTCTCTGGAATTCTTGGTCTGTCACTTGGGCTAGACGGTCTCGCATCTGTTGCAACTGGGCCAGATAGATGGCCTTCTGCTGGTCTTCCAGTTCATTTTTATAGACGACTTCGATCAGATCAGGCAGTTCTGTTAGGACTTCTTCTTTCTTACGCCTCATGACGAAGGGCTTGATAAACTGCGCGACTCGGTCAGCCGGTAATTTCATAAACTCCTTTTTACTTGGCAAGAGCCCCGGAAGCACAATTTGAAAGATAGACCACAACTCTCCTAAATGGTTTTCGATAGGCGTACCTGACAAAGCAAAGACTGCCGGCACCACAAACTGGCGCAAACTCTGAGCAATCTTGGTTTGGGCATTTTTCATGACCTGGGCTTCATCTAAGAAGAGAAAATCAAAAGCCATCTCTTGATAAAGCTCGCTGTCTTGACGAAAGGTTGCATAGCTAGTCACATAGATTTGGTGATTTTCAGAAAGAATCGCTTCTCGATTCGCTTTCAAACCATGAACGACAGCCAAATCCAACTGTGGGGCAAATTTTCTAAATTCATCTGCCCAGTTGTAGATTAAACCTGACGGTGCTAAAATCAAGACCCGACTATCTTCTGTCACCTGACTAGTCAAAAAAGCGATGGTTTGCAGTGTTTTCCCCAATCCCATATCATCTGCCAGAATGCCACCAAAGCCATAGTGATGAAGCATCTGGAGCCAACGGACTCCCTTTTCCTGATAGTCTCTCAAACTCGCCTGAACCCGTATATCTCCCAAAGGAAAATCCTCTGGATGGGTCAAATCATGAGCTAAATGCCGAAATTCTTCCGAGAAGGAGATCCTGTCTCGACCTTCAAACAACTGAGACAAACTGTAAGCTAGGGATTTCCGAGCCTGAGAAGAACCATCTTTTAGCTCAACCCCCAGTTCCTGCAAATTTTGACGAATCTGCTTGGTCTCCTCATCAAAAAAGTACACTTGGTCAGAAGAACTGATATAGAAATCCTGATTGCTGGTTAGGGCTTTAAGAGCTTGATCAATCTCTTCTTGGGCAATCCCTTGGAAATCAAATTGAATTTCCAACAGTCCTCCCTTGGACTCAATCTGAACCTGAGGAGCTTGGACGCTGTAGAGCTGATTCATCTCATCAGACAAGAAAACCTGACCCAACTTCTGAAAAGCTGGAATCGTATGGTGAAAGAAAGAATAAACTGCCTCTGGCTTCAAAGCCTGTCTCCAAGACTGAAAATCAGCCTCAAAACCAGCCCCTAAAC
>CAUVMH010000128.1:0-3194 GCA_963552835.1 uncultured Streptococcus sp.
GCAACTACTCCTTAGGAGGGAGTTGTTATATCCATTGAACTAAGGGAGCTAGAGAAAAACTCTGCTGGATGAGCAGAGTTTTTTAGTCGAATTAACGACGGATTTCTTTGATACGAGCTGCCTTACCTTGAAGTGCACGCAAGTAGTACAATTTCGCACGACGTACTTTACCATAACGAACAACTTCGATCTTTTCAACACGTGGAGTGTGGATTGGGAAGATACGCTCAACACCTACACCGTTAGAGATTTTACGAACTGTGTAGTTTTCTGAGATGCCAGCACCTTTACGTGCGATAACAACACCTTCAAAGATCTGGATACGTTCACGGTTACCTTCGACAACTTTCGCGTGTACACGAACAGTGTCACCAGGACGGAATGATGGGATATCTGTACGAAGTTGACCTTCAGTCAAGCTTTGGATTAATGGATTCATTTTATTCTCCTATCTTTGTCAATCTTGAGGAACCTTCCTCAGCGGATAAACTGTATTTTTGTGCGTCCATTACACACAAGATACAGTTTACCAAATTTCCACCTAAAAGTAAAGAAATTTATAGCAGAATTCCTAAAAAAATCGCTAGAAAACCGCCTATGTAAGTTAAGAGTAAATAGCTATAAAATACCTTCTTATCGCTTAACAGTCTTTGCAGCTCGTCATTCAAGGTTGAAAAGGTCGTCAACCCACCACAAAAACCTGTCGCTAGGATGGCATATACTTCCTTAGACTCCACATGATTGTAGAGCAAGCCAATCAAAAAACAGCCTAGAAGATTGGCTATAAGAGTTCCTAGTGGCAATTTAGAAGCTTGATTGTAGCGGGAAAAGAAATAGCGCACTAGGGCTCCAAGCCCACAGGCGATTGCAAGATAAACGATTACCATTTCTTCCTCCCTAGAACATAAGCCAAGAGCAGACCTCCACCAATGCTCAAAAATAAGTAGATGCCTAAACTAAGATAACGCCCGGTATCAAGCAGTTTCACTGCATCCAAGAGTAGGCTAGAAAAGGTTGTTAAACCACCACAAAAGCCGGTCCCCAGCGCCAAAACCAAGCCTTTACTAGTTCCCTTATAGACCAGATAGCCTTTCACCAGATAGACCAAGCAGAAAATGCCCAGATAGTTGACAAGGAGGGTCCCCCAAGGAAAGTCTGGGCTAGCTGGTAACCAAGTGGAAACCAGATAGCGGACAAGGCCTCCCAACATAGCAGCCAGAAAAATTCCGAGCGAATAGAATTGTTCTTTTTTCATTTGATGTTTTGATCCTGATAATCACGCGAACGTTTGAGAAGGTCAGAAAAAGTTGCAACAATGGTTTCTTGGTAACTCTTATTGGTTACACGATTCCTTACCTTTTCAAAAATGATTTCTTCTCGCTTACTATCTAAAATAGGTTTTCCTGAGGCCTTCTTATAGGCAACTACACCCTCAACCAAATGCATTCGTTCTTCTAGGAGCTTGACGATTTGGTCGTCGATTTGATCAATTTCTTGCCGAATACTAGCTAAATCCATAGTGTCTCCTCCTTTATTTGAATTATTGTATCAAAAAGCCACCAAATAGGCTAGTAAAATCCCAAAATGACTAATAAAAAAAACGCACTGACTCCTTCCAGTCAGCGCAGCTTGTTTCTTATCCTACTTTTGAAGCCAATTCTTCTGCGAATTGTTCCAAGCGTTCAATGTCTTCTTCCTCAGCAGAAAGATCAACTTTAACACACTCTGAACCTTTTTCTGCTCCTGTCGCTACAAAAACGCGATCAAAGTCATCGACAGCCTTACAGAATTCGTCGTAGAAGGTATCTCCTGAACCGACCACTCCGTAGATTTTGCCATTCAAGTTGAGATCTGCTAGGTCTTCGTAGAAGTCCATCATCTCATCTGGCAATTCTCCGTCTCCATAAGTATAAGTCGCAACGATCGCGATGTCCGCCTCCAAGAAGTCTGAAGCGTCAACAGTCGTACATTCATCCACATCGACATCCAAGCCCAAGTCACGCAATTTGTCTGCTACAATATCTGCAATTTCTTCGGTATTACCGGTCATACTGGCAAATACAATTTTTGCTAATGCCATAACGTCCTCCTCAATTTATCTTTCTCCATTATATCATATCTTTTTCATTTTAAAAATAAAAATTCTTGTGCTACAATGAAATGAGAAAGAATTGAGGTTATTTATGGAAATTTGCCAGCAAATATTAGAGAAAATCAAAGAATACGATACCATTATCATTCATCGTCATATGAAACCAGATCCTGATGCTTTAGGGAGTCAAGTGGGCTTGAAAGCTCTTCTCACACACCATTTTCCAGAAAAGACTATCAAAGCAGTCGGTTTTAACGAACCAACTCTAACTTGGATGGCGGAAATGGATACTGTCCAAGATAGTGACTACCAAGGAGCCCTTGCTATTATTTGTGATACAGCGAATCGTCCTCGTATCGATGATAAACGCTACGAACAAGCTGCTTTCACCATCAAAATCGATCACCATCCAAATGATGATATCTATGGTGACCTATCTTGGGTGGATACAAGTTCAAGCAGTGCTAGTGAAATGATTGCTCTATTTGCTCAAGAAAATCAGCTGGCTTTGTCTAGTGAAGTGGCACGACTTCTCTATGCAGGAATTGTCGGGGACACTGGGCGTTTTCTCTACCCTTCAACTAGTGCCCGTACCTTTAGAATAGCTGGCCAGCTCCGAGAAGTTGATTTTGACTTTGCTGGATTGTCTCGTCAAATGGATACCATGAGCTTCAAGATTGCAAAATTGCAAGGGTATGTTTATGATCACTTAGAAGTTGATGATAATGGGGCTGCACGCGTTCTGCTTACTCAAGACATCTTGGAAAAATATAAGGTTACGGATGCTGAAACGGCTGCGATTGTCGGAGCACCTGGTCGAATTGATACCGTTAAGGCTTGGGCCATCTTTGTTGAGCAAGTTGACGGTCACTTCCGTGTGCGTATGCGCAGTAAAATCACCCCTATCAATGAAATTGCCAAAGAACACGACGGAGGAGGACATCCATTAGCTAGTGGCGCCAATTCCTATAGTCTAGAAGAAAACGAAATCATCTATCAAAAGTTAAAAAACTTGCTTAAAAACTGATAAAATACTTGCCAAACTTTTCAGAATCTGATAGACTAGTATGGTAACAATCTATGGCTCGCAAAGAGACCATGG
>CAUVMH010000129.1:0-3186 GCA_963552835.1 uncultured Streptococcus sp.
GAGGTCATTGCTCTGGATTGTACCAAACGTGAACGTTACGACGGTTTGGAAATCCAAGACTTTATCCGACAAGTCAAAGAAAAGTATCCGCATCAACTCTTAATGGCTGATACCAGCACGTTTGAAGAAGGAATAGCAGCAGTTGAAGCAGGTGTTGATTTTGTTGGAACAACCCTGTCAGGTTACACCTCTTATAGTCCTAAGGTAGATGGTCCAGACTTTGAACTGATCAAAAAACTGTGTGAAGCAGGTGTGGATGTCATCGCTGAAGGGAAGATTCACACACCAGAACAAGCCAAGCAAATCCTTGAATATGGGGTGCGAGGTATCGTTGTTGGTGGAGCGATTACTAGACCAAAAGAGATTACGGAACGCTTTGTTGCCGGTCTTAAATAACACAATCTCAAAAAAGAGGAGAGTGGTCGATGCGTCGGATAAAATGAAAACGTATACAAATATAAACTTGCTCATTATCCAATATGGATACGCTTATCAATTAGGAGAATACAAATGAAATTTAGAAAACTAGCTTGTACAGTACTTGCGGGTGCTGCGATTCTTGGCCTTGCTGCTTGTGGTAACTCTGGTGGAAGTAAAGATGCTGCAAATTCTGGTAGCGATAGCGGAAAAACAGAAATCACTTGGTGGGCATTCCCAGTCTTCACACAAGAAAAAACTGGTGACGGTGTTGGAACTTATGAAAAATCAATCATCGAAGCTTTTGAAAAAGCAAATCCAGACGTAAAAGTGAAATTGGAAACCATCGACTTCAAGTCAGGTCCAGAAAAGATCACAACAGCTATCGAAGCAGGAACAGCGCCAGACGTACTCTTTGACGCACCAGGACGTATCATCCAATACGGTAAAAACGGTAAATTGGCTGAGTTGAACGACCTCTTCACAGACGAATTCGTCAAAGATGTTAACAACGAAAACATCGTACAAGCAAGTAAGGCTGGAGACAAAGCTTACATGTATCCAATCAGTTCAGCTCCATTCTACATGGCTATGAACAAGAAAATGTTGGAAGATGCTGGAGTTGCAAACCTTGTAAAAGAAGGTTGGACAACTGATGACTTTGAAAAAGTTTTGAAAGCGCTTAAAGATAAAGGGTATACACCAGGTTCATTGTTCAGTTCTGGTCAAGGGGGAGACCAAGGAACACGTGCCTTCATTGCAAACCTTTATGGCGGTTCTGTAACAGACAAAGACGTAACCAAATATACAACTGACGATCCTAAATTCGTCAAAGGTCTTGAAAAAGCTGCTAGCTGGATCAAAGATGGTTTGTTGAACAATGGTTCACAATTTGACGGTGGAGCAGACATCCAAAACTTTGCCAACGGTCAAACTTCATACACAATCCTTTGGGCACCAGCTCAAAACGGTATCCAAGCGAAGCTCTTGGAAGCAAGTAAGGTAGATGTGGTAGAAGTACCATTCCCATCAGACTCTGGTAAACCATCTCTTGAATACCTTGTAAACGGATTTGCAGTATTTAACAACAAAGACGACAAGAAAGTCGCAGCAGCTAAGAAATTCGTTCAATTCATCGCAGATGACAAAGAATGGGGTCCTAAAGACGTTGTTCGTACAGGTGCCTTCCCAGTTCGTACATCATTTGGCAAACTTTATGATGACAAACGTATGGAAACAATCAGCAGCTGGACTAAATACTACTCACCATACTACAACACTATTGATGGATTTGCTGAAATGAGAACACTTTGGTTCCCAATGTTGCAATCTGTATCAAATGGTGACGAAAAACCAGCGGATGCTTTGAAAGCCTTCACTGAAAAAGCTAACGAAACAATCAAAAAAGCTACAAAACAATAAGCACTAAGTCAGATTGATTTCCCCCTTTTCCCTGTGCACTATGGTGTAAGAAAAGGGGGACTTTTGTTTGAAATGGTAGGAACTGTCACGAAATTAAAATGAAGTTCTTACATAAGCGAATCTTAAAAAATTTCATTTTGATTTTAAAACAGTTCAAGAAAATCAAAAACTATTCTATTTGAAAGAGAGGTGCCGACTGTGAAAGTCAATAAAATTCGCATGCGGGAAACAGTGATTTCCTATGCTTTCCTAGCACCAGTATTATTCTTCTTTGTGATCTTCGTCTTGGCTCCTATGATTATGGGATTCATTACAAGTTTCTTTAACTACTCCATGACCAGCTTTGAGTTTGTTGGCTTGGATAACTACATTCGCATGTTTAAAGACCCTGTCTTTACCAAGTCTTTGATCAATACTGTTATCCTGGTTATCGGATCAGTACCAATTGTTGTACTCTTCTCGCTCTTTGTAGCATCTCAAACCTATCATCAAAATGCGATTGCCCGTTCTTTCTATCGTTTCGTCTTCTTCCTTCCTGTAGTTACAGGTAGTGTTGCCGTAACGGTTGTATGGAAATGGATCTACGATCCCCTATCAGGGATTCTAAACTTTGTCCTTAAGTCAAGCCATGTCATCAGCCAAAACATTTCTTGGCTCGGTGATAAAAACTGGGCTTTGCTAGCGATTATGATTATCCTTTTGACAACATCTGTTGGTCAACCGATTATCCTTTATATCGCTGCCATGGGAAATATTGACAACTCACTTGTTGAAGCGGCGCGTGTTGACGGTGCGACTGAATTCCAAGTTTTCTGGAAGATCAAATGGCCTAGCCTTCTTCCAACAACTCTTTATATCGCGATCATCACAACCATCAACTCTTTCCAATGTTTCGCTTTGATTCAGTTGTTGACATCTGGTGGTCCAAACTACTCAACAAGTACCTTGATGTACTACCTTTACGAAAAAGCCTTCCAATTGACAGAATACGGCTATGCAAATACCATCGGTGTCTTCTTGGCAGTGATGATTGCCATTGTCAGCTTTGCTCAATTCAAGATCCTCGGAAACGACGTAGAATACTAAAGAAAGGAGACAGTTATGCAACCTACACAAAAGAAACCTTTAACAGCTTTCACTGTTATTTCAACGATTATCTTGCTCTTGTTGACCGTGCTGTTCATCTTTCCATTCTACTGGATCTTGACAGGGGCCTTCAAATCACAGCCTGATACCATTATGATTCCGCCACAGTGGTTCCCTAAAATGCCAACCATGGAGAACTTCCAACAACTCATGGTGCAAAACCCTGCTATGCAGTGGATGTGGAACTCTGTATTTATCTCA
>CAUVMH010000130.1:0-3149 GCA_963552835.1 uncultured Streptococcus sp.
TGGAAGTGCGTTTGGATGCAAAAGTAACCAATGAAAAAGAAACCCGCGCCTTGGGCATCGAGGTCGGTGATTTTATCAGTTTTGACCCGAGAACTGTCGTGACAGAGACTGGTTTTATCAAGTCCCGTCACTTGGATGACAAAGTCAGCGTAGCAATTTTGCTCAATCTTCTTCGAGTTTATAAAGAAGAAGGAATTAACTTGCCGATGACGACACATTTTGCTTTTTCAGTCTTCGAAGAGGTGGGCCATGGTGCCAACTCCAATATTCCAGCTCAGGTAGTAGAATATCTAGCTGTAGATATGGGAGCCATGGGCGATGACCAGCAAACAGACGAATATACAGTGTCTATCTGTGTCAAGGACGCTTCAGGTCCCTATCACTATGACTTCCGTCAACACTTGGTAGCTTTGGCGAAAGAGCAAGATATTCCATTTAAGCTCGACATTTATCCATTTTACGGTTCGGATGCTTCAGCGGCTATGTCAGCAGGAGCAGAGGTCAAACATGCCCTCCTTGGAGCGGGTATTGAGTCCAGTCACTCTTACGAAAGAACACACATTGATTCAGTAGTGGCGACTGAGAGTATGGTCGATGCTTATCTCAAGAGTGCATTGGTAGACTAATATGTGCTTGATTTGTCAAAGAATTGAATGGATCAAGGCAGGGAAGAATCCCTACTTTGTAAAAGAACTAGAAACAGGCTATGTTGTTATTGGGGACCATCAATACTTTAAAGGCTATACCTTATTTCTGGCAAAAGAGCATGTCACAGAACTCCACCATATGGAGACTTCTGAAAAATTGCGTTTTCTAGAGGAAATGAGTTTGGTCCAAGAAGCTGTTGCCAAAGCGTTTAAAGCTGAAAAGATGAACATCGAACTGTTAGGAAATGGAGATGCCCACGCCCACTGGCACCTCTTTCCAAGACGATCAGGTGATATGAGGGGTCATGGATTGAATGGCCGTGGTCCAGTCTGGTGGGTGCCCTGGGAAGAAATGGCGGCAGAAGATTGCCAAGTGAAATCCCATGAGTTGGAACAAATGATTAAAGCCTTATCCGATGAATTAGAGAAGCACGTGGTCTAAGAGAGGAAGTAAAAAATGAAAAAAAGATATATCGTTTTATCTGGTTTGCTAGCAGTAACCCTAGTAGCATGTTCTCAAGAACAACCTAAAAATGAAGAAAATACTCAAAAAACGGAACAAACTAGCCAATCTGAAGGGACTGTAGGAAGCAAATCTCAAGCTTCTAGTCAGAAAAAGGCAGAAGTTGTCAATAAGGGAGATCACTATAGTATACAAGGGAAATACGATGAAATCGTCGTAGCTAATAAGCACTATCCTTTGTCAAAAGACTATAATCCAGGCGAAAATCCAACAGCTAAGGCAGAGTTGGTCAAACTCATCGCAGCAATGCAGGCAGCTGGCTACCCAATCAGCGATCATTACAGTGGTTTTAGAAGTTATGAAACTCAAACCAAACTTTATCAAGACTATGTGAATCAAGACGGTAAGGAAGAGGCAGATCGCTACTCAGCTCGCCCTGGATACAGTGAACACCAGACAGGTCTTGCTTTTGATTTGATCGGGACTAATGGAGAATTGGTAACAGAGGAGAAGGCAGCCCAGTGGCTCTTGGATCATGCGGCTGACTATGGCTTTGTTGTTCGCTATCTCAAAGGCAAGGAAAAAGAGACTGGCTATATGGCGGAAGAATGGCATCTTCGCTACGTCGGAAAAGAGGCCAAAGAAATTGCTGCAAGTGGCCTTAGTTTGGAAGAATACTATGGCTTTGAAGGCGGAGATTACGTCGATTAAAAAAGAAATTTTTCTCTTGCATTTTTAGATAAATAGTGTATAATAGATGGGTATGTGTAAAGCATACTTGTGGGAGGTAAAAATCTCTAATTACCGCCAAAACCACAAAGGAGGATTTAAAAATGGCTAAAAAAGTCGAAAAACTTGTAAAATTGCAAATCCCTGCTGGTAAAGCTACACCAGCTCCACCAGTTGGACCTGCTCTTGGTCAAGCTGGTATCAACATCATGGGATTCACAAAAGAGTTCAACGCTCGTACAGCTGACCAAGCTGGTATGATCATTCCAGTTGTTATCTCAGTATACGAAGACAAATCATTTACTTTCGTTACAAAAACACCACCAGCTGCTGTTCTTTTGAAAAAAGCTGCAGGTGTTGAAAAAGGATCAGGTACACCTAACAAAACTAAAGTTGCTACAGTTACTCGTGCACAAGTACAAGAAATTGCAGAAACTAAGATGCCAGATTTGAACGCAGCAAACATTGAGTCTGCAATGCGTATGATCGAAGGTACTGCTCGTTCTATGGGATTCACTGTTGTTGACTAATCAATAACACCCCCAATATAACCCGCAAGACTTCATCATTTCGAGGAGTGACGTGGGAGATGAAAATCGATTGAACCACTTACAAGGAGAATAGAAAATGGCTAAAAAAAGCAAACAACTTCGTGCTGCTCTTGAGAAAATCGACAGCACAAAAGCATACAGCGTAGAAGAAGCTGTAGCTCTTGCAAAAGAAACTAACTTTGCAAAATTTGACGCAACTGTAGAAGTTGCTTACAACTTGAACATCGACGTTAAAAAAGCTGACCAACAAATCCGTGGTGCAATGGTATTGCCAAACGGTACTGGTAAAACTTCACGCGTTCTTGTTTTCGCACGTGGTGCAAAAGCTGAAGAAGCAAAAGCTGCTGGTGCAGACTTCGTTGGTGAAGATGACCTCGTTGCGAAAATTAACGACGGTTGGTTGGACTTTGACGTAGTAATCGCTACACCTGACATGATGGCACTTGTAGGTCGCCTTGGACGTGTCCTTGGTCCTCGTAACCTGATGCCAAACCCTAAAACTGGTACTGTAACAATGGACGTTGCAAAAGCAGTTGAAGAGTCTAAGGGGGGTAAGATTACTTACCGCGCAGACCGTGCAGGTAACGTACAAGCTATTATTGGTAAAGTTTCATTTGAAGCTGACAAGTTGGTTGAAAACTTTAAAGCATTCCACGATGTGATTGCCAAAGCAAAACCAGCTACTGTAAAAGGAACATACATGACAAATCTTACTATCACTACTACTCAAGGTGTAGGTATTAAGGTTGATGTCAACTC
>CAUVMH010000131.1:0-3112 GCA_963552835.1 uncultured Streptococcus sp.
TACCTTTAATCCAACTACAGATTCGTACTTTTGATCATTTGTAAACCAAGTCGCACGTACTTCTCCAGAATCATTAATAATGTATTCATTACCAGATTGACTACGCCAAGTACCTTCTAAACTAGACAGATCATTGTTCTTGATTGCTTCAATATCTAGTTTTGGAACAGCAGTTTCTTTCTTTAGCTTGCTAACAAGTGCTTCTGCTTCAGTGATCTTGGTATCCAAATCTGTCAGTTGATTCTTGAGTTTTTGAATTTCCTCTTGTTTATCCTTATCAGTCTCATCCGTTTTTCCTTGACTTGTAGACGCTTGACTTGTTGTCTCTTTAGTTGAAACTGAAGACGATACTTGATTTGATTCTTTCTTACCGATCAGAAAATATGAGAAAATACTTATCAAGATGAGAGTGACTAAAACAGCGAGTGCTATGCCAATATAGATTTTTATTTTTTTATTTGGAGTCAACTTTGATTCAGACCGCTTACGTCCATTGACCTCTTCAAATTGTTTTTCCCGTTCTTTCTTATTCATAATTTTCTCCTTTTTGATTTATATTCAGCCAAGCTTGCGAGACTTCATTCGTTATTATCCACGGATTTTTATAATTTTTAGAAAACCTATGCAAAAAATTCTAGAATGATTAACAGCCTATAGTCCTATAAAACGGAACGAAAACAAGTGCTTATTAAAATATATTATACCACAAAATATAAATTTAGTTTTTATTTATAAGCAGGAGTTTCAGACGTTAAATAGAAACTATCTCAAACGTTCCACCTTTCCTATATTTACAAAAAAAGAAGCCCTAATAGGCTTCTTAATTCTGCCGATTGCAGGGCTTGAACCTGTGACCTACGCGTTACGAGTGCGTTGCTCTACCAACTGAGCTAAATCGGCGATTACCCTTTTAGTATAGCACTCTGAGAACGATTGTCAAGAGAAAATTTCACAATTTCTTAACCCAAATCAAGCAAGGATTGCTTTTATCCCAAAGTTCAGGAAAGATTTCTAACTTACGAACCCGCACTTTCATAGGCGTCCAAACCCCTGTCCCATAGTTTCAAGGAAATGATAAAGAAGACAAGGGAAATCAGAATCAAACCACCGATATTAAAAAAGACATCCTTATCCTGCAAGAAATAGCTGGCAGGATAGTAGGCTGTAAAGGCAAAGGGGATGATAAAGCTTATCAACCAGCGAAGAAGCGAATTGTAAATAGAAATCGGATACTTAGCAAAATCATTAAACATATAGAAAATGTAAATCATGGCGCCTGACTGCTTGGTCCAAAAAGCGATACTGGCAGTCGCGATTTTCAAGGAAGTATAAATCAAGGTCGCAAAAGGAATACAAACTAGGAAAAGCAGGAATTTGGGAAGAGTCCAAGCAATGCTAGTCACCGTAGTCGCTAGCAAGATTCCACCGACCAATAGTTCGCCCAAGGCATCAATCTGAAAGGTCTCGACGAGGATGTGAAAGAGAGGATTGATAGGACGAGTCAGGTATTTGTCAAACTCCCCTTTTCGGACTAGGCGTTGCCCTAGTGCCCAGAGATTGTCAAAAAAGAGATGGTCCAATCCCTTGGGAATTAAGGAAAAACCATAAATAAATGCAATCTCCTGAAAAGTCCAGCCTTCTAGAGAAGGGATGTGTTGAAAGAGCACATTGAGAAACAAGAGGTTCAAGCCTTGAGTCAGGAAAACACCTAAAACACCAACCACAAAATCCACCTTGTATTCCATGATTTGTTTGATGTATTGTCTGATAAAAATCAGATGCATGCGTTGATATTTTTTCATACTAACCTCCTTGAATGGTGATAAATGACTGGACTCGTTTCCAAATCAGCTGAGACAAGCCTACCATCACTATGAGCCAGAAGAACTGTAGCAAAAGCGCCTGAAGAATCTGACTGGCATCATATTTTCCAACAATGATCATGACTGGAGTATAAATCAAGGATGAAAAAGGCAAGAAGGACAGAATATCCGAAACAATCTTTGGAAAAAAAGCCAAGGGAATCAAACTTCCAGACATAAAGGCCACTATGGAAGTCTTGAGTAGATTGGATCCCCATAGATTTTTAAACACAAAGGCTGAAAATCCAAAGCAGATATTAAAGAAAAAGTTAATCAGATAGGCCAGCGTTAAGCTAAAAAGATAAAGGACTGTTAATCCTAGTACCTCTATAACCCCTTGTCCAGATAAAATTTTCATCAATACAATAACACTTAAAAATGGCAGTCCAACAGAGATAAAAATCAACCACTTGGAGCCAAGCTCGGTGAAGAGGTAAGAGGCTGCAAAATGCACTGGTCGCAATAAACGCATGATAATGGAGCCATCCTTGACCTCCTCCCCAATCATAAAGGAGCTATCCGACCTAGTCAGAAGATTGGTCACAAAACTCATGATGATATAAAGGGTGATATCTGCCATACTGAAGCCCTGAATCAAGGACTCCTGTGAGGAATCAAAGACCGCCTTCCAAAGATAGAAAGCCACAAAAGCTCCCATGACATCGCCAATCCGATAAAGAAGAAAATTCACTCTATAGGTAATCAACTCCTGAATCCCTGCATTGATAAAGGGTTTATAACGTCTCCACAATTTGACCATCTTAGAGCTCCTTTCGGTAGAAGCGACGGATAATATCCTCAATATCCGTATCCAACATCTTCAAATCGCGAATTTCAAAATCAGACAGGGTTTGCTTGATAATATCAGCTGACTGGTAGCGGGAACTATCGAATTCAATGTTGAGGCTATTTCCTTGTCTATCAATGGTTATATCAGGCAGGCCTTCATAGTGAGAAAGGAGATGACTTTGACCTGGCACCAGTTCAAAGGAAAGTGTCTTCATCTTTCCAAAAGTTTCCTTGAGCTGGCTCACCGTTCCATCAAAAATCTCCTGCCCCTTGTCAATCATAAAAATTCGATCACAAAGCTGCTCAATATCACTAAGGTCGTGAGTGGTCAAGAGAATAGTAGTTTCTTCCTCTTGATTGATCTGAGTGATAGCTCGGCGAATATTGTCCTTGACCGAAACGTCCAAACCAATAGTCGGCTCATCTAAAAAGAGAACCTTGGGATTGTGAAGTAAGGAAGC
>CAUVMH010000132.1:0-3083 GCA_963552835.1 uncultured Streptococcus sp.
TTCCCCTTTTTTGACAAGGACTGTCGGAGAAAAATTTTGCGTAACGTAGGTCATTAGGCTAGATGTAACGCCAAAACGGGTATTAGGGTCGTTATCTTCCTGTGCGACTCCTAAAACGACTGTGATCAATCGCATCCCTTTTTCACTTGTTACACCGACAAATGAAACACCACTCTGCTCAGACCCGCCTGTCTTTAAACCTTTCACTCCTGTCCGAAAACTAGGAGATCCTTCCAACATTAAATTGGGATTTTCTAGTTGGATTCCTGCAAAATTCACATGAGATTTGGAAGTGATGCCAAGGACTTCTGGGTAGTCATCAATCAGATGTGAAGCAATCACGGCTATATCATAAGCACTGAACTTATTGGCAGTCTCTTGTTTTTTCTTGCTTTTAGAATTCTCTGCGGACTCCTCTTCGGTATTGGTAGTTTCTAGCGAACCATCTAATAAACGAATATCCGTACCAGTAGCATTTACAATGATTGCATCAGAAATATTCCATTCCTTGAGTTTGGCTTTCATCATCTTGACAAAATTTTCCTCACTTCCACCAACTTTTTCTGCCAGAGCGATGGTGGCGCTGTTGGCACTGGCTAAAAGAGAAGCATTTAGCAAGTCCTTTACCTTGTAGCGTCTCGCTTCCAGAGGCAGGTTCGCGATAGCTGGATTTACTGTTAGATGATAAGCATAATCAGAAATATCAACCTCAGTTTCTAGGCTCAGTTTGCCATCAGCAATGGCCTCGTAAACCAGATAAGCAGTCAAAATGTTAGTAATAGCACCGACTTCTAGTGGGCTTGTAGCCTCCTTTTCATAGAGGATTTTTCCTGAGTTTGCATCGACAGCAATGGCGCTTTTAGCGGCAATTTCATAGTCATCTGCCAGAACAGGCTTGGCAATCAGACCAAAGAATAGCAGTAGGAATACAAAAAGTTTTTTCATTTCTTTCCCCTAGATTAGTAATAAATCTATTGTAACATAAAAAAGCCGATATTTTTGATAATCCTATTCAAGAATCCTTGTAAAATATTGAACAAATTTTTATTTATAAGATTTCCTGCATGTTTATGAAAATATATGAAAATGCATAGAAATTTTCCTATACTTTGTTTCAATAAAAATAAGAAAAATGCATAGAATTTTAAAATTTTCTTAAATAAGACTTGTTTTTGTCTGGAAATGATGTATAATAATACATAATCTAAAGAAGGAGATTTGCTCATGAAAAAATCTAAATGGTTGGCTATTACTGGTTTGGTTGCAGCATCAGCGCTATTCTTAGCTGCTTGTGGCAAGTCAAGCACCAGCTCGGCAAAGACATATTCTTATGTCTATAATACAGATCCAGATACATTGGATTATGTAAACTCCAATCGTGCCTCCACTTCTGACGTCATTGCCAATTTGGTCGACGGTCTTTTAGAAAATGATCAATATGGGAATCTTATCCCTTCATTAGCTGAAGACTGGACTGTGTCTAAAGATGGCCTAACTTATACTTATAAGTTGCGTAAGGACGCTAAATGGTACACAGCAGAAGGTGAAGAATATGCTGCTGTCAAGGCGCAAGACTTTGTAACAGGGCTCAAGCACGCTGCAGATGAAAAATCAGAAGCATTACCAATCGTGCAAAACTCTATCAAGGGCTTGGATGCTTATATCAAAGGGGAAAGCAATGATTTCTCTACTGTAGGTGTCAAGGCAATCGACGATTATACAGTTCAATACACCCTGAATCAACCAGAAAGCTACTGGAATTCTAAGACAACGATGGGCATTCTCTTCCCGATTAACGAAGAATTTCTGAAGAAAGAAGGCAAAGACTTTGGTACCGTGAAACCTTCCGGTATCCTCTACAATGGTCCATATGTATTAAAGTCATTTACTTCTAAGTCTGTTATCGAATATTCTAAAAACCAAAACTATTGGGACAAGGACAATGTGAAGATCGAAGATGTCAAGTTGACTTACTACGATGGTTCTGACCAAGAGTCATTGATCCGTAACTTTACTGATGGTGCTTATACACAAGCTCGTCTCTATCCGACTAGTTCAAACTACGCATCAGTAGAAAAGAAATACAAAGACAACATCATCTTTACTCCACAAAACTCAACTAGCTATTTCTATGCCTTTAACTTGAATCGTCAGGCTTATAGCCACACTTCTAAGACAGATGCCCAAAAAGCTGCCAGCAAAGAAGCGATTCAAAATAAAGACTTCCGCCAAGCAGTCAACTTTGCTTTTGACCGTAAATCCTTTGGTGCCCAGATGAATGGTAATGAAGGAGCAACGAAAATTATCAGAAGCTTGCTTGTCCCTCCTAGTTTTGTACAAGTAGATGGCAAGGACTTCTCAGATGTCGTTGAATCACAGTTGGCTTCTTATGGGGATGAATGGCAAGGTGTCAAATTAGCTGATGCTCAAGACAGCATTTACAACCCAGATAAGGCCAAGGCAGAATTTGCTAAGGCAAAAGAAGCTTTGCAAGCACAGGGAGTTGAATTCCCAATTCATCTAGATGTACCAGTTGACCAAACTGATAAAATTATGGTGCAGCGGACGAATTCCTTCAAACAATCTGTTGAGGCAGCTCTAGGCCAAGAAAACGTTGTGATTGACGTGCACCAAATGTCATCAGACGATTTTGATAACTCTACTTACTTCGCAGAAACAGCTGCCCAAAAGGACTATGACCTCAATATGTCTGGTTGGTCAGCGGACTATCAAGATCCAGTGACTTATTTGAATATCTTTAACCCAGAAACAGGGGATATCTTGGACAATATTGGTCTGACAAAAGGTCAAAACCAAGACCTTGCTTCCAAGGTTGGTTTAACGGACTACAAAGCGCTTTTGGATCAGGCAGATGCAGAAAAGCAAGATACCAATGCTCGCTATACGAAATATGCGGCAGCGCAGGCTTGGTTAACAGATAGTTCTATTGTGATCCCATCTATTTCTGCAGGTGCTTCACCAATGGTTCAAAAGGTCGTACCATTTACCAAAGCCTACTCTTATGTAGGTATCAAGGGTGATGTCTATGTATTTAAGGGAATGGAGCTTCAAGATAAGGTTCT
>CAUVMH010000133.1:0-3056 GCA_963552835.1 uncultured Streptococcus sp.
GAGGTCACTCCCCAGGTTTGCTTGGATTACTGATGTTTATTTTTAAAGTGGTAGTAGGCTCCGAACATGCCTGCCGTATTTTGGTGATAGGCAAAGGCTAGTTTGGTCTTCTCAGCTATGCTCGGCACCAGAGCATCCTTGAGAGCCGCTTGGATACGCGGTCGAAGAATGGCCTCTTGCCCCATAATACCACCGCCCAAGACGACGATTTCCGGATTAACGACATAGCAGATATTGGCAATGCCCTGCCCCAGATAGCCTACCATGCGGTCAATTCCTTTGATACAGAAGGTATTTCCCTCGGTCGCTTCTTTGAAAATCCTGCGGCCATTCCAGAGAGAGGGATCATCTCCGTGCAAGTCAGCAACATATTGAACCAAGGCTGTGGTCGAAGCCACATCCTGAAAGGCTCCGTCCGGCAGGTGCAGATAGCCTACTTCGCAGGCTGAGTTGCTAAAGCCATGAAAAACTTGCCCATCCGCTACTAGACAGCCACCAATCCCTGTCCCAATCGTTAGACAGACCGCAATTTTTGCTCCCTTACCATGGCCAGACATGACTTCAGCTAGACCGGCACAGTTGACGTCGTTCTCAATCTCGCAAGGAATGGAAAATTCCTCCTCCAAGACCTTCTTAAATTGCGTCCCAGCATAATTAGGAATCTGAGGACCAGCGTAAAAGATTTCTCCCTTGTCTGGATCCACCATGCCAGCTGATGAAATACAAATCCCAGCCAGAGGTCCTTTTTCTAAATAGCCTGCAATAATGCTTTCAACCTTTTGCATAATTCCCGGACCACCCTTATGGGCTTCCGTAGGTATTTCATGGGCTTCTACTAGCGTTTCTTGGTCGTCTATCAGGCCGTATTTGATATTGGTACCGCCAATGTCAATCGTAACATAATTTCCCATAAGCATCCTTCTTTCTTTTAGAGGAAGCGCTCCTTAGTTTCTTGGATCAAGGCCGCTGCTGCTTCTACGACTGGACGGTCTGCTTCTACGACTGGTGTCAAAGGAGCACGGACAGAGCCGATAGCCAGTCCTTCGTTGAGCTTGAGAACTTCTTTGATAACAGCATACATATTGCCGTGAGCACTGGTTAGCTTGCTGATAATGTCGTTAATGGCAAACTGCAACTCTTTAGCTCTTTCTAGTTCCTTGTCTGCAATCAGTTGATTAAGCTTGAGGAAGAGTTCTGGCATAGCCCCATAGGTACCACCAATTCCAGCTGCTGCTCCCATGAGACGACCTCCCAAGAACTGCTCATCTGGACCGTTAAAGACCAAATGGTCACTGCCACCAAGTGCTGCAAAGGTCTGGATGTCCTGAACTGGCATGGAGGAATTTTTCACCCCAATCACGCGCTCATTCTTCAGCATTTCCTTGTAGAGACTCGGAGTCAGCGCTGCGCCAGCCAATTGCGGAATATTATAAATCACAAAATCAGTATGTGGGGCAGCCGCACTGATATCATTCCAGTACTGAGCGACAGAGTATTCTGGCAGTCGAAAATAAATTGGCGGAATAGCCGCAATGGCATCAACTCCTAGAGCTTCCGCATGTTTTGCCAACTCGATACTGTCCTTAGTATTGTTGCAGGCTACGTGAGCAATGATGGTCAGTTTGCCCTTAGCAACTTTCATTACTTCTTCCAAAATTACTTTTCTGTCGGCCACGCTCTGGTAGATACATTCGCCTGATGAGCCGTTGACATAGAGACCTTGCACGCCCTTGTCGATGAAATACTCCACCAAAGCGCGAGTCCGCTCCGGGCTGATTTCACCCTCCTCGTCATAACAAGCATAAAAAGCTGGGATGACACCGTGATATTTCTTTAAATCTTTCATTTTCAAATTTTCTCCAAATGTACTAATTGTAGATTATAGACTGCTATATTTAGCGAAGATTTTTTCCAAAATAGGAAGCTGCAAAAAAGCCAGACCTGCAAAGCCGATAAAGGCAAAGAGGGAAAATCCTAACAGCAACACAAAGCCTGAACTATAGATGATGACAAGGATCGCGGCTATAACCGCCATCATAACAAAGAACCAAGGAAAATTCAGACTTACAATCACTAGGCTGGTCTGTAAAAGGTCTCTAAAAGACATGAGAAACTTACCAGCCAAGGGATAGACACAAAGAGATATCAGGATTGTAAAAATAATAATTCCAAAACAAACCGCCTTTAAAACTTGGAAAGGCAGGGCTTCCTGCGTCCGAAAAAGCAGGAGGTCAAAGAGACTGATACTGACTAAAGCCAATTCCAGCAAGCCCAGTTTGAGTCCTTGCTTCCAATTTTCTCGAAAGATTCGAGTGTAAGTTCTGATTACTTTTACCCGACGGTTTCCCTTGATTTCAAAAAGTGTTTGATAGAGGCTGATCTTGGCAATCCCAATGGTCACCAAGGGCAGGCAAGACAAGAGAAAGAGAAGATTGACCGTCATCAAATCCAGGATTTTCTCACAGATTTGCATGAAAAAATTATCCGTATCAAATATAGCTCTGATGAGTCCTGTTCCCTTATCTGACATAAGTCTCTCCTTTCTCTGCTAGCCTTGCGCACTCAAAAATCTCGCTCACCTAGGACTAGTCTATTAAAACTTTAAAAAGATACTTTCTGACATTTTCTTCCAGACCCGCATAGCCATTCGGCTGATGAGCTTCTCCTGGAAAGAAAATTGCAAAATTATGGTAACCCAACAAGAGAGGATAACGATTTTGACAATGAACAAAGCCGATATCCGCCTCTTCATCAAAGGCTACCGCCTCATCGACCACCTGGCTACCATAGGCAGAATATTCATGCCCTGCTACTAGCAGATGAAAATCTGCATATTTTTTATGATATTCAAATTGATCATTGGCTTCTTGATTAAGGGTATTTTCCTGAACCAAGAGAAAGACCTTATCTCCATCCACTTCATAGCGTCCCAAGTCAAAGCTGTCTTTGCGGTGCTCATAGAGATAATCAATCGCTTTATCCAGGTTCGGATGAAGGCCCTTGTAACGAGTCACATTTTTTAAATCATCAAAAATCATAGTTTTATTTCCTCTATT
>CAUVMH010000134.1:0-3025 GCA_963552835.1 uncultured Streptococcus sp.
GGTCTAGCGAAGACTTAGCACTTTGCATTTGACCCGCAAGTTGTGTGATGTTTTGAATAGGCTGGCTGATCTGCCAAACGTACTGAACAAAGGCCTGCATATTCCCCACTGTCAAACGACCCGCAATCACTTGCAAACCACCAAGAACTGCAACGATCAGATAGGTTAAGTCCGATACAGCATGAAGGGCTGGCATCATAAGCCCAGAGATAAAGCTGGCTTTAAAGCCAACATGTTGGAGGTCGTCTGTAATCTTAGAAAATTCTTTATGAGAAGTTTCCTCACGACCGTAGAGTTTCAAGACATTAAAACCTGTAAGATTTTCCTGCACATAGCCATTCATCCGTCCTAAAATAGCCGCCTGCTCTTTAAAATAAGGCTGAGAACGTTTCAGGATACTTCTTGCACCGAAATAGGTCACTGGAATGGATAGAATCACCACTATAGCCAGTTGAAAGTTCAAGTATAAAACCATTCCCATGACGAGAACAATCGTCAAAACGGCATTTACAATTTGGAGAAAAGACTGTTGAAGAGCATTAGACACTGTCTCAACGTCACTGGTAAAGCGCCCCAATAAATCACCAAATTGGTGTTTGTCAAAGAAAGATACTGGGATACGATTGATCTTTTCAGTCATTTCATTTCGCAGATCCTGGGTCATAGACTGGACCGCATTGGTCATGAAATAGTTAGAATAATAAGAACCAAGTTCATACAAGAGACCTCTAAAGAGGTAAATGATTAAAACAGTTCCGATGTAGCCAGTATTGATACGAGCGCCTGCAAGACCATTAGCCATATCTAAGAAATTTTTTGTCAACTCCGTAATGGCTAGCCCCAAGACAAAAGGCTCCAAGACACTCATGACCACACTCAAAATTTTTAGAAAGACTGCAAAGAAGACAGAAAAACGGTAGGCTTTCAAATAGCTCCACAAACGAGCCAAACTAGATTGTGTTTTCATATTTCCTCCTATTCTTCTGTTAGAGATGCATTTTTCAACTGCGACTCAGCAATCTCACGATAGATGGCATTGGTCTCCATCAATTCCTCATGTCGACCACGACCCACGATTTCACCCTTATCCAGAACGATGATCTGGTCCGCATCCATGATGGTTCCGACACGTTGAGCAACAATTAAAACCGTTGCATTCTGTGTTACTTCCTTGAGGCGACGGCGCAAAATGGCATCCGTACGATAATCCAAGGCTGAGAAAGAATCGTCAAAAATATAGATATCAGGATTCTTTATAACCGCTCTGGCAATTGAGAGACGTTGTTTCTGTCCTCCAGAAAGGTTGCTTCCACCTTCGGCTAGATGGGTCGCAAAGCCTTCTTCTCGGCTTTCGATAAAATCTTTGGCTTGCGCCACATCCGCTGCCTGATGTAGGTCTTTGTGACTAGCATCTTCCTTCCCATAGCGGATATTTTCAGCGATAGTTCCTGTAAACAGCAAGGCCTTCTGCGGGATAAAACCAATCTTTTGACGAAGAGACTTAAGTCGGTAATCCCTCACATCGACACCATCAACTTTGATTTTCCCAAGCGTGACATCGTAAAAACGAGGAATCAATTGCACAAGAGAAGACTTGCCCGATCCGGTCGAACCGATAAAGGCAATGGTTTCGCCTGGTTTGGCACAGAACGAAATATTGTGCAAAACAGGATTTTCCGTCTCACCAGGATAGGCAAAGGTGACATTTTCAAATTCCAAATAGCCGTGAGTTGCTGTCTCTCTAACGCCTCCTTCATTGGGATCAATAGAAATCGGCATCTCCATAACCTCTTTCAAGCGTTCGCTTGAAACAGCTGTACGAGGGTACATGGTGAAGAGGCTAGATAAGAACAGGAAGGACAAAAGGGCATGAAAACTATATTCGATAAAGGCCACCAGGTCCCCAATTTGAAGAGAACCTTGTTTGATAGGATCCAGAGCAAACCAGACAATAGCTACAATCATGGCAATGATAATCTGAACAAACAAGGGTTCTGTCAAGCCAGTTAGTTTAAACAGACGATTAGAATTAGCTGCATAGACCGCATTTTGCCCTGCAAATCGTTCCTCTTGAAACTCCTCACGGGCAAAGGCACGAATGACACGGAGTCCCATCAGATTTTCCCTAGCATATTGATTGATCTTGTCTAAGGTAGCCTGCTGTTTCTCTGACAAAGGGCGAGTCTTGACAGCCACATAAATAACCACCACGGCTAAGAAAGGTACTGCAAAGGCCACTATCCAGGCTAATGACGGACTGGTCAGGAAGATCATTAAGATACTAGACAGCATCATCATGGGGGTGATGACACCCAGTTTTAAGGTCTGTTCTGCAAACTGCATGAGAACAAAGGCATCACTGGTAATGCGAGTAACCAGTGAAGACACTCCAATCTGTTCATATTCATGATGAGAATACTCTTGTAATTTGGCATAGAGATCATCCCTCATATCCTTGACCATATTGGTCGTCAGCTTACTAGCAGCGTAGGCTAAGACTATACGCCCCAAGGTTCCACATAGGATAATCACCAGCATAATTGCAGCCCAAACATATAATTGCTGTTCATTCCCTTTATTCACACCTTCATCAATCATCCGAGCCAGAACAGTTGGCAGTCCAAGATTGACAATCACAAAGAAAACCGCTCCAAAGAAATCCAAGAATAACCACTTGGGATATTTTTTCAAATAAGACCAAATATAGAGCATAACTCCCCCTTTCATAACTTTTTGATATAGAAAAGAGCGCGCATCTGCACGCCTTTCTTTCCCTAAGGAACTTTCCTAGTCTAGAAAAATCCCTCTTTCACAAGAATGCTCCAAGTAAAAATAAGACAGGCAGTCAAAGTCACTTAGTACTTTTAACTGTCTGTCTAGAATAAGCTAGATTATTTTACAAAATCAAGCAATGCCAAGAAGCTTTCAGCTTCAAGTGACGCACCACCAACAAGGGCACCGTCAACGTCTGGGCAAGCCATGTATGAAGCAACGTTTTCAGGTTTAACAGAACCACCGTATTGAA
>CAUVMH010000135.1:0-3017 GCA_963552835.1 uncultured Streptococcus sp.
TTTTGATCCTTGATGAGGCGACCAGCAATCTGGATATCTTGACAGAGAAAAAGATTATTGACAACCTTTTAGAGTTGGACAAGACCATCATTTTCATTGCCCATCGATTGACTATTGCGGAGCGATCTGAAAAAGTTGTTGTTCTGGACAAGGGTGAAATCGTGGAGCAAGGAACGCATGAAGAGTTGGTTGCTCAGGATGGCTTCTATGCTCATCTGGTGAATAGTTAGAAAGGAGAAAGAAGATGGAAGAACATTACTTAGAGAGTGCCGAATTTTATAACCGTAGATATTCTAGCTTTTCTGTGCGCGTGATTTTACCGACTTTCTTCTTGTTGATTTTTGTGGTCTTATTCTCTCTCTTTGCTAAAAAAGAAATCACTATTACTTCAGGTGCTTCTATTGAACCTAGCAAGATTCTAGCCAACATCCAATCAACCAGTAACAATGCCATTGTCACTAATAATTTGAAGGAAAATAAGGTTGTAAAAAAAGGGGATCTTTTAGTTCAGTATAAGTCTGATAGTGAAAATACTCAAAAAGAAACTTTCTCCTCTCAAGTAGAAAGCTTGAAGGAGCAAAAACGTCAGTTGGAGCTGCTGCAAGAAAGTCTGAAGACGGGGACTAGCCAGTTTTCAGGAGAGGATCGCTTCGGCTATGAACAAGCATTTAATGATTACAAGAATCAAGCTGCGAGTATCCGTAGTAATACCGAGCAGCAAAATTCGACCATTGCTTCTCAAAATTCAGCAGCTAGTAATTCACAGGCAGAGCTGGGGAATCTGATCAATGAAACAAATGCTAAATTAGCAGATTACCAGACCCTTAGAAATGCTATCCAAAATGGAACAAGTGTTCCTTCGACTAATGCCGGCTATAGCATCTATCAGGCTTATGAGGCACAAGCTGCTGCAGATAGTCAAGGTCAGCTAAAGAGTCAGGTTCTTTCGCAAATTGATAGTCAGATTTCTCAGTTTGAATCAGCTCTTGCGGGTTATCGGGTACAGTATGCGGGTTCTGGTGCTCAGCAAGCCTATTCTGGTAGCCTGGATAGTCAGCTTGAGTCTTTGAAAGCTCAGCAGTTGACTAAAGTTGGTCAAGAATTGACGGCTCTGAATCAAAAGATTTTAGAAGTTGAAAACAATCTCAAGGTTCAAGGTGGTATCACTCAAAAGGGTATGATCACAGCAACTGAAGATGGTATTCTCCACCTAAATCCTGAAACAGCAGGAGCGAATCTGGTTCCCGAAGGGAAGTTGCTCGCTCAATTGTATCCTGTTTTGACCAAGGAAAAAAAGGTCGTCATCACAACCTATGTGACCTCGAAAGATGTAGCTAGTCTGAAAAAAGGTGAGACTCTGCGTTTCACTGCAATGGATGGAAATAATAAAGAATTTGTTCTCAAATCTAAAATTTCAAACATTGACAACAATGCGACGAAAACGGAAAAAGGCAACTTCTTTAAGGTGGAAGCTGAAATAAGCTTAACGGATGCCCAAGCCAAGAAGATGCGTTATGGTATTGAAGGTCGTGCGGTAGTCATTACAGGAAGCAAAACCTACTTTGACTATTACTTGGATCAATTCTTGAGAAGAGACTAAAGGAAGAATAGTCGATAAGTTTTGATTGAAGTTTTTATCTCGCAAATATGAAAAAACCATGGTTGTGCCATGGTTTTTGTTGTTATGAGAAAGTTTTCTATTGCCAGATATCCTGTATTTGTGAAATTTGAGCTTGGGCTTGTTTTTCGAAAATCTTGTATTTATAAGTCAAGTCCTGAGCCATTTCCTTGATATTGTCTCGCTGTTCTTGGATAATGGCGAGATTGTGCTGGATGTTAGCTAAATTATCCTGAATTTTATCTAGGATATCAGATGTTTCGACGACTTCTTGGCTGATTTCCTTCCGATTTTTGACCAATCGGTAGCTGGTCCAGGCGGCACCTGTGAACAGCATAAGATTTGAAAATTTCATAGTCCCTCCTTAGGCTTGAGTAATCTTTTCAGCCAATTGAGCTAAGGCTGGAAAATCTGGTTCGTGGGTTTCAAAGCTGATTTGTAGACCGTCTGTCTCTTCATAGCGAGGAGCTAGGTGGACATGGGTGTGAAAGACCGTCTGTCCAGCAATTTCTTCGTTGTTGTTAAGGATGTTCATGCCCTTGGCGCCTGTTGCTTTCATGACCTTGCGGGCGATGTCTGGGACACGAGCGAAGAGCTGACTAGCACTGTCTGCATCCATTTCCAAAAGATTTCTGAAATGCTGCTTGGGAACGACCAAAGTATGGCCTGGAGTGACCTGAGAAATGTCTAGAAAGGCAACTACCTGGTCATCTTCATAAACTTTAGAAGACGGGATTTCCCCTGCGATAATCTTACAAAAAATACAATCAGCCATAAATGATACCTCTATTCGCTAGATTTTGTTATAATATAAGAACTATTATACCAGATTTGGAGAAAATATGTTAGAAATCAAAGAGCTTACGGGTGGTTATGTAAATATCCCGGTTTTAAAGGATGTCAGCTTTGAAGTGGGCAATGGCCAGTTGGTTGGTTTGATTGGTCTCAATGGTGCTGGTAAATCCACGACTATCAATGAGATTATTGGCCTTTTGACGCCTTACAAGGGAGAAATTCGGATTGATGGTTTGCAGCTGGGAGAAAATCCTAGCGCTTACCGTAAGAAGATTGGCTTTATCCCAGAGACACCGAGTCTTTATGAGGAGCTGACCCTGCGTGAGCATATTGAAACGGTGGCCATGGCTTACGATATCGAGCAGGAAGTCGCTTTTGAGCGCGTGGAGCGCCTCTTAACTATCTTCCGACTCAAGGATAAGTTGGACTGGTTTCCAGTGCATTTCTCTAAGGGGATGAAGCAGAAAGTCATGATTATCTGTGCTTTCGTGGTGGATCCTAGTCTTTTTATCGTGGATGAGCCTTTTTTGGGGCTGGATCCGGTAGCTATTGCAGATCTTATCCAGCTCTTGGATGAGGAAAAGAAAAAAGGTAAGTCCATCCT
>CAUVMH010000136.1:0-3015 GCA_963552835.1 uncultured Streptococcus sp.
GCACCAATAAGGGCGCTATTTTCGAATTATATAAATGAGTCCCTTTTGAATATTTCTAAGGGGACTTATCAGTATTTGATAACTTAAAAGTATTTACTTTCGATAGCTTTTGAGTTATAATAAATTCGAAAAGAGGATGCTTTGTGCACACTATTTATTTTTATAAAGATAAACATGGGAATCAACCAGTTTTGGACTATATGAAGGAGCTGGCTAGTCTCAATAGCAAGGATAGCCGGATCAAACTCAACAAGCTCAATGACTATATCGAACTCTTGAGTCAACAGGGAACTCGTGCCGGTGAGCCCTACATCAAGCATCTAGAGGCAGAGATTTGGGAATTACGACCCTTACGGGATCGGGTTTTGTTTGTGGCTTGGATAGATGGAAGCTTTGTCTTACTGCATCATTTTGTTAAAAAGACGCAAAAGACTCCCAGACGGGAGATTGAGAAGGCCAAACGAGAGTTGCAAGATTTGAAAGAAAGAGGGCTAAAAGATGAAGAATAGTGCCATCGGTAGTAATTGGAAAGAAGCAAGAGCAGAGCTTTTCACCAAGGAAGAAATCCTAGAAAGTGATCTGCGGGTAGCGATTATGACAGAGCTGATCGAGGCCAGACATGAAAAGGGTATTAGCCAAAAGAAGCTTGAAGAACTCAGTGGGGTCAGTCAACCTGTCATCGCTCGAATGGAGACAGGAAAGACCAACCCTCAATTGGATACGGTATTGAAAGTATTAGCAAGCCTTGGCAAGACCCTAGTCGTCGTCCCACTAGAGCAAGAAAAGGTTTAATAGAAAGTAAGAAATAAATATTAGAGAAACAAGTCAAACTTACCAGAGGCTTTGTCTAATCCATGCCATAGAGCCAGCTTAGATACACTCTGATAAATAACCACACCCCAATCGTTAGATTTTATGTCTAACTTTTGGGGTGTGGTTTTTTATTGCAACCTGTTTTATTTATCAATACAATTTCAAATCACGAGGGTCGACTGGGAAGGTTGGATTGTATGGATTGTGACGAAGTTTGAAGTGTTTGACATCTTCGATGGTTTGAGTTCCAGATAGTTGCATGACGGTTTTTAATTCGGCATTTAGATGCTCAAAGACTTGACGTACACCGACGCTACCACCAAGGGCTAGGCCATAAATGACAGGACGTCCAATGGCTACTAAGTCTGCTCCTGAAGCCAAGGCTTTAAAGACGTGTTGGCCACGGCGAATACCAGAGTCAAAGACAATCGGCACACGTTTATCTACTGCTTCAGCAACTTCTTGAAGCGAGTCAAAGGCAGCTGGTCCACCGTCGATTTGGCGACCACCGTGGTTGGTTACCCAGATTCCAGAAGCACCTGCGGCAAGCGAACGTTCGACATCTTCACGGCATTGAGGACCTTTGACATAGACAGGGAGCCCTGAGTATTCGGCGATAAATTCTACATCTCGTGGCGACAGGCGTTGTTTGGCTGATTTGTAAACAAAGTCCATGGACTTACCAGCACCTTCGGGTAAGTATTCTTCAACGATCGGCATGCCAACTGGGAAAACAAAACCATTGCGCTTATCGACCTCACGATTGCCTCCTACAGTGGCATCCGCAGTTAAGACAATGGCTGTGTAGCCTTCTGCCTTGACACGATCCATGATATGGCGGTTAATGCCATCATCTTTGCTGAAGTAAAATTGGAACCAGTGCGGTGTTCCTTGGAGGGCTTGAGAAATTTCTGGAAGATCAACTGTGGAGTAGGAACTGGTCGTATAAAGAGAGCCAAACTCATGTACACCACGCGCAGTAGCCACTTCCCCCTGTTCATTTGCTAATTTATGGGCTGCAACAGGCGCCATAATAATTGGTGAAGACAATTTTTCACCTGCAAATTCAATTTCAGTGCTTGGATTTTCCACATCACAAAGTGTATGAGGGACAATGAGTTTATGATTAAAAGCTCGAATGTTCTCGCGTAAAGTGAACGTGTCCTCAGCTCCACTCGCGATGTAGCCAAAAGCAGCTTTAGGAATGACTTGCTGTGCCATGGGCTCCAGATCATAGGTATTGATAAAATCCACAGGGCCTTCGGCATTGCTTGTTGTGTATGACATAAAATGTCCTCCTTGATAAAAGTAAACGTTTACTTTTTTAATTTACAGGAACATCTTAACTCTTTTTCATATCATTTTCAAAAATTTTGTCTGGAAGTTTCAGATTGCAATAGAGATGATAAATATTTTTTATCATTGTGATAGAAAATACATATTATCCAAACATGTCTTTTAGTGCTACAATAGCTGTATTATTCCTAGATGGGAGGTTCTCTTTTGGATTGGTCCATTGTTGAACAATATCTACCATTATATCAAAAGGCATTTTTTCTAACCCTGCATATCGCAGTTTGGGGCATTTTGGGAGCTTTTCTAGTTGGCTTACTTGTTAGTATCATTCGGTATTATCGCATCCCTGTTTTGGCACAGCTAGCCACAGCTTATATTGAATTGTCGCGAAATACGCCCCTTTTGATCCAACTCTTCTTTCTCTACTTCGGGCTTCCTCGGATTGGGATTGTCCTTTCCTCAGAAGTCTGCGCAACTCTAGGCCTCATCTTTTTGGGAGGCTCCTATATGGCAGAATCCTTCCGAAGCGGGCTAGAAGCAGTTAGTCAAACCCAGCATGAGATTGGCTTAGCAATCGGTCTGACACCCGTTCAAGTTTTTCGCTACGTAGTCTTGCCGCAAGCCACAGCAGTGGCTCTGCCGTCCTTCAGTGCCAATGTGATTTTCTTGATAAAGGAAACCTCAGTTTTCTCTGCGGTTGCTCTAGCCGATCTCATGTATGTTGCTAAGGACTTGATCGGGCTTTACTATGAGACAGATATTGCGCTGGCTATGTTGGTAGTGGCTTATCTTATCATGCTCCTGCCTATATCATTGCTCTTCAGTTGGATAGAAAGGAGGCTCCGCCATGCAGGATTCGGGAATACAAGTACTCTTCCAGGGAAATAATCTTTTGCGGATCTTACA
>CAUVMH010000137.1:0-2981 GCA_963552835.1 uncultured Streptococcus sp.
TTTGCAAATTGACATTGAGGTGGTAGTCAGCGTTCCAAGGTGGATTGTCTACAGCATTCCAAACTCCTTGTAGGTTGGCAGGAAGGGCATCCGTCTTATCACGAGACGAACTAATCAATAGATAACGACCATATTGGAAGAAGAGTTCTTCCAGCTTTTGCCCTTTGCTAGGGTTATAGCTTTGAAGGGCCTCTTTTGTCGTTTGAGCAGTCTTGCTTCCACCTAGATTTAGTTTAACGCGATTAAAGAGACTTTGATAATCCTTGATATGGTCCTGTTTAAGTGTCTCGTAGTCTTTGGCCTTAGCGGCTTCTACAATACCCTTAACTGTTTTTTCGAGGTCGATGTCTTTTCGATAGTTGGTTTTAGGATTTTGAGCAAAGTTTGTCTTGGCGCTGAGATAGAGGGTCGCATAGCTTGCACCTGTAACGGTTAGAGTCTCATTCTGAACAGTGACTGTTCCGTCTGTTTTAATTCCTAGATAGGATGCAAATTTGAGACCATTATCTTTGACTGTACCTTTTAGAAGGATTCCATGTTCATCTGTAGTGACATGTCCGTTCTTATAGTTGGAATATTCCCAAGAGTAATCACCATTAGCAAGCAAGTCCTCAGTCAAGTTGTTCCAAAGGGTAAAGTCAAGTGTCTTATTTCCTTTTTTAGTCAAGTGGGTCACGGTGACATCATCAGGATAACTGGAGAAGGTTTCGCGTTTGAAGGTCGTTCCATCTTGGGTGTAAGAAGTAGTCGTAGTGGCCTCTGTGATATCCAAACCACGGTGATAATCTGTTACGGTATCCAGACCCTTTTTCTGGTTATTAAAGACCATGAAGATATCACCAAAGGCTAGGTAGCGACCATATTGGGCATTATTAGGCCCAACTAAATTTTGTTCAGCCAGTTGTTTGGCTTTTTGGCGGTCTCCACCTTCGAGAGCCTTACGAATTTCTGCTAAGACCTTGTAGCGATCCTTGTAGTTCCCACCATTATAGTCGGTGCTATCGGGCTGGGGACCTCCTGACCAGAGGGTCTTTTCGTTATACTGGATTCTTTCTTCACCGATTAGACCAAAGACCTTAGCTCCCATCTCACCATTCCCAACTGGAAGGGCTTGTTTTTCCCATCCATCATAAGAGGGAGCTGTTGGTTGATTGTAGTTGAGTTGATAGTTTTCTTGCTTTGTCACGGGCTGATCTGCTTTTTCAGGTTCCTTATTTTCTTTAGCTTCTACAATGGCTTCCTCACTAGCTTGACTATTTGTCGTCTGAGTCTCGTTAGCTGGCTTACTTTCGGAAACTACTGGACTTTCTGCTAGAGACGGATTTGTAGTTTCAGTCGCTTCAGCAGCTTTGGATTCACTATCAGGCTTAGTGATAGATTCGACAGAGGTTGGTTCAGTTTGTTTGACCTCAACACTGTCTGCGACTACAGTATGGTTGACTAGAAAAACAGCCCCCAGCAAAACAGAAGCAGTCCCAACCGTCAGCTTACGGATGCTATAGCGACAGGATTTCTCCCAAAATCTTTTGTCCATAGAAATCTCCTTTATGTTTTTGGAACCGTTTACATTTTTGTTAAAAGTTCCTTTTTATTTATTTCTATTTATATCCAATTTACTGGGTTGGCTAGCGATTGTCAATAGTATTTATATAGAATACATATTTGAGATTGTTTTTTCTTAAAATAGTAGAGAAAAGAGAGGACGGGGAAGAATTATTCGTAATTTCATAGTTCATTCTGATTGTAAGACTAGCTTAGAATTAGCTTAACTCCCTCCCTGAAAGCGTAAAACAAACTAGTCAGAAAAGTCACTTTGTGGTATAATATAGAAGATTCAAAAAGAAACAGGAGAAAAAGAATGGATTTACTTTTAGCAATTATCTTGATTGTGCTAGCTTTTCTAGGAGGAGTTCTTGGAGGGATGTACTTGGTTCGTAAGCAAATCGAAAAAGAATTTGCTGACAACCCACGTTTGAACGCTGAGGCAGTCCGTGCTCTCTTGAGCGCAAATGGTCAAAAACCAAGCGAAGCCAAGGTACAACAAGTTTACCACCAAATCATCCGTCAACAAAAAGCAGCCCTTGCTAACAATAAAAAGAAATAAATAGGAAAAGTCTGGGATGAAAGTTCCAGACTTCTCACTATGTTCAATAGTTCTCAAGGATAAGACTTTTTCCTTGCATTCTATTGATATTTGATTATGATTAAGAGAGAGGCAGTTGCTATTCTATCAAGCTGTCGGTCAAATCGTTCAGGACAAGGAATCATGATGAACTATCAATCAGAAAAAGAAGACTAGAAAGAAGACTGTATGGATAATCGACCAATTGGTTTTTTGGATTCAGGTGTCGGGGGCTTGACTGTTGTTCGTGAGCTCATGCGCCAGCTTCCCCATGAAGAAATCGTCTATATTGGAGATTCGGCACGGGCTCCCTATGGTCCCCGTCCTGCTGAGCAAATTCGTGAATATACTTGGCAGTTGGTCAACTTTCTCTTGACCAAGGATGTCAAAATGATTGTCATTGCTTGTAATACTGCGACTGCGGTCGTCTGGGAAGAAATCAAGGCCCAACTAGACATTCCCGTTCTAGGTGTGATTTTACCAGGAGCTTCGGCAGCCATCAAGTCCAGCCAAGGTGGGAAAATCGGAGTGATTGGAACACCCATGACGGTCCAATCAGACATCTACCGTCAAAAAATCCATGATCTGGATCCGGATTTACAGGTGGAGAGTTTGGCCTGTCCCAAGTTTGCTCCCTTGGTAGAGTCGGGTGCCTTATCAACCAGTGTAACAAAGAAGGTGGTTTATGAAACCCTACGTCCCTTGGTTGGAAAGGTGGATAGCCTGATTCTGGGTTGTACCCATTACCCACTCCTTCGCCCTATCATCCAAAATGTCATGGGACCAAAGGTTCAGCTCATCGACAGTGGGGCAGAGTGTGTACGGGATATCTCGGTTTTGCTTAACTATTTTGAAATCA
>CAUVMH010000138.1:0-2955 GCA_963552835.1 uncultured Streptococcus sp.
GAACGTTCTCCACGGCTTGTTTGTTCAATAACTACAGGAATCATTCATTTCTCCTTTTAATGTTAAATTTTCTTAGTCATACGACTCAATACAGAACTATTATATCTTTTTGGTCAAAAAAGGTCAAATTTTTGCTCTATTCTCTAAACAGAAACAAAAACTCAACCTCCTTTCAAGTCAAAAACGAACTCTCAGTTCCACTATTTACTTTGGGATTTTATTTGGTACCGAACAAGCGGTCTCCAGCATCTCCAAGACCTGGAACGATATAACCATGTTCGTTCAAGCGTTCATCCAAAGCCGCAGTAAAGATTTCTACATCTGGGTGAGCTTCTTGAAGAGCTTTCACTCCTTCTGGAGCAGATACTAGGCAGACAAACTTGATATTGGATGCGCCACGTTTTTTAAGCGAATCTACAGCCAAGATTGCTGAGCCACCTGTTGCCAACATTGGGTCCACTACAAAGATTTGACGTTGGTCAATGTCCTCAGGCAATTTCACCAAGTATTCAACTGGTTGAAGGGTTTCTTCATCACGGTACATACCGATGTGCCCAACTTTTGCTGCTGGAACCAAGCTCAAGAGACCATCTACCATCCCGATACCTGCACGCAAAATTGGGACAATTGCCAATTTTTTACCAGCCAATTGTTTTTGAACGGTCTTTGTGATAGGTGTTTCAATTTCCACATCTTCAAGTGGAAGATCACGAAGTACTTCATATCCCATCAACATTGCAATCTCATCTACTAGCTCACGAAAAGCTTTTGTGGAAGTGTCTGTACGACGCAAGATTGACAATTTGTGTTGAATAAGTGGATGATTAATGACTTCAATTTTTCCCATTTTCTGAGTTCCTTCTTTCAATTTATTCTTCTTATTATATCAAAAAACGGTTTAAAAAGCTTTCTAAACCATTTATTTTTATTAATTTTTAAATCAAATCTGCCTCTTGAAGAGCTGTCTGAACAGTCTCTAATGGTAAATGGGTCAACTCAGTGCCTTTTTCGTGATAAAGGTACTGGGCATAGTCATCCATTCGGTACTGGTTGATATAAACCACGCGCTTGCAACCAACCTGTAGCAGTTGTTTGGTGCAGTTCAGACAAGGGAAATGGGTCACATAGGCTGTAAAACCTCTGGGAACCCCTCGTTCGGCTCCTTGCAAGATGGCATTAACCTCGGCGTGAAGGGTTCGGACACAGTGACCTTCAATGACTAAACATTCGTGGTCAATACAGTGCTCCGTTCCCGATACGGAACCATTATAGCCCGTTGAAATGACTTTATTATCCTTGACCAGGACAGCTCCCACCTTGGCACGTTTACAGGTCGAACGATTAGCAATCAGTAAAGCCTGGGCTGCAAAATACTCATCCCAAGCCAGTCTTTTTTCTGTCATAAGTCTTCTCCTTGTCCTCTATTTTTTGAAAAATGGCAAGCGTAAATCTGCAATCTTTTCAGCCGGAACCTTCATGCCATCCTTAATCCATTTGAGCAGAACCGATACGATGGCAGAACTCCAAAAGGAATGAAGGTAGCTGCTAACACCTTTTGATTTCCCGTGGTATTTTTCCAAAAATTCCTGCATAGCTTGGACGAAAATCTTTTCCAAGTGGTAGTCCAGAGCAAGTTGAATAACCTTGGCTTCTTTCTTGACTGCTCGAAAAAGGTGAACCCATACTAGATAAAGGTCGGTTTTGACATCGTAGTGGCTCAACTGTTCCATAATGTTATGGACACTGCGTTTAAAGACGCTTTCCAAAATCTCTTCTTTGGAGTCATAGTTACGATAGAAGGCGGCACGAGAGACGCCCGCCCGTTTGACCAGCTCCGAAATGCTGATCTTGGCCAAATCTTTTTTCTCTAGAAGTTGCAAAAGAGCCGTCTCGATTGCTTCTCTGGTTAAAAAATTGGATTCTTGATTTGATTTTCTGAGATTTTCAAGAGATTTTTCAGATATTTTACGTTCAGACATAACAATTTCTTTCTACTTGTGACAACAGAGAGGTGGTACTTTTGTTTCAAGGGCTTTCATGATATAATTGTAAAAAAAGACAGAACCTTTGTCAATGTATAAGTGACAAAGATGGAGAATTTCTATGACTTGGAAGATTGTAGCTGACTCTGGTTGTGATTATCGTCAACTGACAACTCCTGCTATTGATACTGAATTTGTTAGTGTTCCTTTAACCATTCAAGTAGCTGATCAGGTCTTTATCGATGATGCCAATCTTGACATTGACCACATGATGGAAACCATGTATGCGACTTCTGAGGCTTCAAAATCAGCTTGTCCTAGCCCTGATGATTACTTGCGAGCATTTGAAGGTGCTAAGCATATCTTTGTCGTTACTATCACTGGTACTCTTTCAGGTAGCCATAATAGTGCACAACTCGCTAAAAATATCTATCTGGAAGAACACCCTGACACTCAGATTCATGTAATTGATACATTGTCTGCAGGTGGTGAAGTTGACTTGATTGTCGAGAAAATCAATAGTTTGATTGAGCAAGGACTGTCTTATGAGGAAATTGTTGAAGCTATTACAGCCTACCAAGAAAAAACCAAGTTGCTCTTTGTCCTCGCTAAGGTCGATAACTTGGTAAAAAATGGCCGTTTGAGTAAGCTGATCGGTACAGTCGTTGGCCTTCTCAACATCCGTATGGTCGGGGAAGCAAGTGAAACTGGAACCCTAGAACTGCTCCAAAAGGCGCGTGGACCAAAAAAATCCCTTCAAGCAGCCTATGAAGAACTCATCAAGGCTGGCTATGCTGGTGGCCGTATCGTCATGGCTCATCGCAGCAATGAAAAATTCTGTCAGCAATTGTCAGACCGCTTGCTGGAAACATTCCCACAAGCCAATATCAAAATCGTTCCAACATCTGGTCTCTGCAGTTTTTATGCAGAAGATGGCGGTTTGTTGATGGGATATGAAATCAACTAAGATCAT
>CAUVMH010000139.1:0-2954 GCA_963552835.1 uncultured Streptococcus sp.
TTGATAGTGATAAGAGATTTCTTAGCACCTGGTACGTTACCTTTGATAAGGATAACGTTCTTTTCTGGAACAACTTGTACAACCTCAAGGTTTTGAATTGTCACGCGGTCGCCACCCATACGTCCTGCAAGGTTTTTACCTTTGAACACGCGGTTAGGTGCAACAGGTCCCATAGAACCTGGACGACGGTGGTAACGAGAACCGTGAGCCATTGGTCCACGTGATTGTCCATGGCGTTTGATAACACCTTGGAAACCTTTACCTTTAGAAGTACCAGTTACGTCAACAACGTCTCCAGCTGCGAATGTTTCAACTGTGATTTCAGCACCAACTTCCAAGCCTTCAACGTTTTTGAATTCACGAATGAAGCGCTTAGGAGCCGTGTTAGCTTTCGCTACATGTCCTTTAGCAGGTTTGTTGCTCAATACTTCGCGTTTGTCATCAAAACCAACTTGAATAGCGTTGTAACCATCTGTTTCTACAGTTTTAACTTGAAGAACAACGTTTGGAGTTGCTTCAATAACTGTTACAGGGATCAATTCGCCAGCTTCAGTGAAGATTTGAGTCATTCCCACTTTTTTCCCTAAGATTCCTTTTGTCATGAGAAAATAGTTCCTTTTCTATATTTTTTATTCAAAAAGTTTTTAACGAGCGTTTTTCATGCTCAAGGTTTCAAACTTTGGATTAAAGCTTGATTTCTACGTTTACACCACTTGGAAGATCCAATTTCATCAAAGCATCAACTGTTTTTTGAGTTGGGTTAACGATATCGATCAAACGTTTGTGTGTACGCATTTCAAATTGTTCGCGAGAGTCTTTGTATTTGTGAGTCGCACGAATGATTGTGTAGAGGCTACGTTCAGTCGGAAGTGGGATTGGACCCGCAACTTCAGCACCTGTACGTGTAGCAGTTTCTACGATTTTTGCAGCCGCTGTGTCAAGTGTACGATGTTCGTAAGCTTTCAAACGGATGCGGATTTTTTTGTTTGCCATCTTTTTCTCCTTTTCGTCTATTTAAGATAATAGGCTAGCTCCACAAGAAAACCGACGCGCGTTGCGTGGCAATGCAACCGAGCGTGTCGCAACCTCTTGCATCAAAGCTAAGGCTGTAATTTACAGCACCATAATAGAATAACACAAAGCCCCTGCGATTGCAAGGGATTTGTGAGCTTTTTTTCGTTTTTTTGGGATGAAACTGTTTTCCTATTTCATCTTCATACAATTACTAATTTACGACTATTAAAACCAATCTTTTCTTCTATATAATACGGATAATACGGGTCATTTTGACCTTGAATTTATCTTCTGATTGATCCACTAAGATATCTGCTTTAGACTCGGTTTCTCTATAGTAACGCAGATACTGCTCCCGTCTCATCTGATGGCTAGCTAACACAAAGGAAGCATCTCGATTTCTCATAATCGTGTCTCGAGCTAGACGCCTCTCTAATTCCGTCTCCTCATCCGTGTAGAAACAGATAGTTTTGTCAAAGAGTTTCTCGGGTAGAAAGCCCACAGACATCCCTTCAACAATAAGAATTGGCTTTGCTCCAGACAAGACCTCACTAGTCTTCCAAGGTTCATCGATTGTCAAGACATCCATACCTGCCTGCAAAGCGAGAATATCTCTCTGCAAACTTGCCAGTTCATGCGCCACCGGCAGACAAGCTGTCACCTTTTGATCTGGTGCTTGCTTTGGTACTACCAGGTGACGTTCTGAGGTGATATAGGGATCTGTTTCTAACAAATTTACTTTTGTAGAATCTAAGGCTTGATACAATTCCTGTGCAAAGGTTGACTTACCTGAAGCGCCATGGCCGTAAATCCCCAGTGTTTTGACTTTTCCGATTTCTATCTCTGAGACCAGTTGTTCTATCAGGTCTTTTTTCTTCATTCTCTCTTCACCTGTTCATAGCTTTCTTTTCCGTCATTAAGCTTGTCCCAAATCACTACTTGCCCACTTTTGAGAGATTTTTGCACATCGATAATCCGTTGATTAGAGGAACCTCGAAACTGGAGCATGAGATTACGCTTGCTTTTATCATACCGTCCATCAACAAGGATGTCAATCAGCGACAAGAGTTCCAGTTTGTCTGGAGTCTCCAGCATCATTTCTTCCCAAGTGTAGCCCGTCCAGGACCAGATGTCTTTGTCTGGCAATTCCTTTCGAATGCGCTTAACGAGCGGCAAGAGGATACCTGTATTGAGAAATGGTTCTCCTCCCAGCAAGGTCAATCCTTGAACATAGGGCTGGGCAAGGTCTACCATGATCTGTTCTTCTAATTCTGCCGTATAGGGAATGCCTGCATTGAAAGACCAAGTCGCAACATTATAGCACCCCTCGCAGTGAAACATGCAACCTGATACATAGAGAGAGTTGCGCACACCTTCTCCATCGACAAAGTTAAAGGCCTTATAATCAATGATCCGCCCTTTACTAAGTTCCTCACTTCTCCATTCACCTGGTTTTGGTGTATTCCATGTCATGCTGTCTACTCCAAGTCTATCCAATAGCGCTGACTTCTATCGATTGTATTTTCGTAAACACCGCCAGCGGAGAGAATCGTGCGGCGGCTAGCTTTGTTGTCTTCATCGCAGGTAATCAGCACTCGTTCCAATCCTTGCTTTCGAGCCTCTGCTAGTCCTAATCTCAACTGCTCCTTCCCATATCCTTTGCCTCGTTGACTGGGACGGATAGAATAGCCAATATGACCGCCTTCCACAAATAATTTGTCATTCAAGGACAAGCGCAGGGCTAAAAATCCCAAAGGCAAGCCAGTCTCATCAAAGGATAAGAATTTGATTGCAGGAACCCAGCCTACTGTCAGGTTGGCAGCATCCTCTTGCTGCTCTACAATCTTTAAACAATCCTCATAATCCTTTGCTCGCTTCCAAGCGGAGCCCATGCCACCGTGCATATAGGATTTTGCTGCATCGAACTCCGCAATCATCTC
>CAUVMH010000140.1:0-2947 GCA_963552835.1 uncultured Streptococcus sp.
TTGGGGTAGCCTTGATAGTAGTCAAACATGGCTGGCAGAGCACTTGAGATGGAAAAGGAGGTAATCAAAACGAGGGAGAGGGCCAAAATACTAGCCCGTTCTAGATATTGTTTCATGGATTTTCTTTCTATATATTTCTATATTTCTCACTGTTGATCCTTTTAAAAGGAAGATGGCAAGAAAAGAAGGAGCCCAATTGAACTAGAGACTCCGTCCTAACTTTCCTCATAGGAAGACTATTTTCGCTTGATTTGCTTGATCATATAGAAGATGAAGCCTGCAACCATATACGCCGCAAAAATGATCAAACACCATTTGATAACCACGTCCCAACCCTTGTTCACATTTAAAAAGAAATATGGGAAGGGATTGTCCTTGGAATTCGGAATATTGAGTTTTAAGACCAGTCCGTTAAACAAGGCAAAAATCATATAAACCAAGGGCAAGATGGTCCACAAAACTGGATCCCAGATTTTGTATTGGCCCCGTTTATCAAAGAAGAGGGTGTCGGCTAAAAACCAGAGTGGAACGATATAGTGGCAAAGGAAATTTTCCACACGGTAAAAGTCTGTCGCAATCGGAGCAAGCATAAAATGGTAAATCACACAGGTAATCATGATACTCATGGTAACACCACCCTTGAGACGAAGCAAGGTCGGACTTTGCCAATTTTCACCTGAACGGCTCATCACACGGAGCAGATAGCCGGTGAAAATCATTACCAAGAGATTAGACAGCACCGTGTAGTAAAGGAGCATACCAAAACCACCGTGCTTGGTAATTTCTAAATAAACTCCTGTAAATGCCGCTAAGAACAAAAGTACACGGCTATAAAAGATAAATTTGTAGTTCAGTTTCATGGCTAGATTTTCTTAACAAACTCTGACTTAAGTTTCATAGCTCCAAAACCATCAATCTTACAGTCGATGTTGTGGTCACCTTCTACGATACGGATATTTTTAACGCGAGTTCCTTGTTTCAAATCCTTTGGCGCACCTTTTACTTTCAAGTCCTTGATAAGGGTTACAGTATCGCCGTCAGCCAATTTATTTCCATTGGCATCGATAGCGACAACACCTTCTTCTACTTCTGCAACTTCAGCAGGATTCCACTCATAGGCACACTCTGGGCAGACCAAGAGATTTCCATCTTCGTAGACATATTCTGAATTACATTTTGGGCAATTTGGTAAGTTGTTCATAAGTCCTCCTTAAACTAACAATTATTCTTTAAAATTCATATGTTATTGAACAGCAACTATTATACCGTAAAATACCACTTTTGACAATGTGTCCTAAGTCTAGCAGACAAAAAAGTCATGCAACTTTTACAGTTACATGACTTTTAAAAGATGATTGGTCATGGGCGCTTATCAAGCGCCTCATGATAAAAGGGGTAGCAACTATATCTTACAAACCAGGAGCTTGTCCAAGTTCTGCTGCAATCATCCAAACTGTTTTCTCAAGTTCAGCCTTAGCACCAACAAAGATATCATTTGTAACATCATCGCCTTCTTCATCAGTTACATCCAAAGCTTTTTGGAAAAGAGCGATGAGGTAACGATAAATCGCTAGAACACGTTCCAAGCTTTCTTCAACGTTACGGAATTCTCCTTCTTCTTCTTCGATTTCACTGTGTTGAAGGAATTCTGTCAAAGTTGAGTAAGGTTTGCCGCCAAGGGTGATCAAACGTTCGCTGATTTCGTCAAGATAGCCATCAAGGCTGTCCATGTATTCATCCATTTTTGGATGCCATACGAGGAAACCACGACCACGCATATACCAGTGTACTTGGTGAAGGGCAATGTGAGCCACATACAAGTCCGCTACTGCTTGGTTCAATACTTCCTTTGTTTTTACCAATGCTACTGGCGCTGTCTTAGATAATGTTGTTACGTCTTTTAATGCATCTTTTTTCAATTCAACCATTTTTTTCACCTCATAATATTATTTTTGTAACCATATTTATTGATTACTACCTCAGTATACTACACCTAGTAGACAAAAGCAAGAAAATTAACCCATATTAAAAAAGTTGTAATAGACTGATAATTTAAGAATAGTCTAGATAGTTTTGATTAGCTGGATTCCCCAGACTTACTTGAAAATTGGCTTTGGTACAAGTCATAATAAAAGCCTTTTTCTTGGAGCAAGCGTTCATGATTTCCCTGCTCAATAATCTGCCCATCCTTAAGAACGAGAATCTTATCTGCTTCTTGAATGGTAGAGAGACGGTGAGCGATGACAAAGCTGGTTCTTCCTTTCATCAAGCGTTTCATAGCTTTTTGAATCAAGAGTTCCAAACGGGTATCAACAGAGGAAGTCGCTTCATCCAGAATGAGAATTTTAGGATTGGCTAGGAGAGCACGCGCGATGGTCAAAAGTTGTTTTTGCCCGAGGGAAATATTACTTGACTCTTGGTTCATCTCCATGTTGTAACCGCCAGGAAGAGTTCGGATAAAGTGGTCTACATTTGCTGCTTTGGCAGCTTCTATTATTTCCTCGTCACTGGCGTCAAGATTTCCAAAACGTAGGTTTTCTTTGATCGTACCTTCATAAAGCCAAGCATCCTGCAAGACCATCCCAAACTGACGGCGGTAGTCTTGACGTGACAACTGGCGAATATCCTGCCCGTCAACCAAGATTGCGCCTGCTGTAACATCATAAAAACGCATGAGTAGATTAATCAAAGTTGTCTTACCAGCTCCAGTAGGACCAACAATCGCCACCATCTCTCCCGGTTGAACTTTCAGATTAAAGTCTCGAATCAGTGGTTTGTTTTCGACATACTGGAAATCAACCTGCTTAAAGGTTACCTGACCCGTTAAAGGTTCAAGGATTTCGAGTTCTTCTCCCTCGACTTCCTCTGTCTCATCCAAGATGTCGAAGATACGGTCTAGCGAAGACTTAGCACTTTGCATTTGACCCGCAAGTTGTGTGATGTTTTG
>CAUVMH010000141.1:0-2872 GCA_963552835.1 uncultured Streptococcus sp.
TCTGTTCTCTATCAAGGCATCGAGGATGGTCGTCCAGTCATGCGTTATCACAGTATTTTGATTGAAGAAATGCCAGAAGGCTTTGAAGTGACAGCTCGTTCGACTGATGACCAAGCTATTATGGGAATTCAACATAAAAGTCTGCCGATTTATGGCTTCCAGTACCATCCAGAAAGTATCGGAACGCCAGATGGCTTGTCTTCTATTCGGAATTTTATCGAGAAGGTTGTAAAGTGAGGAAACTAGGATGAAAGAGATTATTGAAAAACTAGCAAAATTTGAAAATTTATCAGGTGTGGAAATGACGGATGTCATTGAGCGTATCGTAACTGGGCGTGTAACTGAAGCGCAGATTGCTTCTCTTCTCTTGGCACTTAAGATGAAGGGAGAAACACCAGAAGAGCGCACAGCCATTGCCCAAGTCATGAGAGGGCATGCCCAACACATTCCAACTGAGATACATAATGCTATGGACAACTGTGGTACTGGTGGAGACAAGTCCTTCAGCTTTAACATTTCGACAACTGCAGCCTTTGTCTTGGCTGGTGGCGGCATTCATATGGCTAAGCATGGTAACCGCTCGATTTCTTCTAAATCGGGTTCGGCAGATGTCCTTCAAGCTTTGGGTATCAACCTAGACCTCAAACCAACTGAACTAGGTAAGATTTTCGATAAAACTGGAATCGTTTTTCTCTTCGCTAAAAATATGCACCCAGCAATGAAATACATCATGCCAGCTCGTTTGGAGTTGGGAATTCCAACGATTATGAACTTGACTGGTCCACTGATTCATCCAATGGCCTTGGAAACACAGTTGCTTGGCATTAGTCGTCCAGAACTGCTAGAAAGTACAGCTCAGGTATTGAAAAATATGGGTCGCAAACGTGCCATCGTGGTTGCTGGACCAGAAGGGCTTGATGAAGCTGGCTTGAACGGAACAACCAATATTGCTCTTCTTGAAAATGGCGAAATCACCTTGTCAAGCTTTGATCCAGAGGATTTGGGGATGGGACGCTATGCTATCGAAGATATCCGTGGTGGCAATGCTCAGGAAAATGCAGAAATTTTGCTTAGCGTTCTTAAAAACGAACCAAGCCCATTCTTGGAAACGACAGTTCTAAATGCTGGTCTTGGTTTCTATGCTAATGGTAAGGTAGCTAGTATCAAGGAAGGGGTTTCCTTGGCCCGTCAAGTGATTGCTAGTGGCAAGGCCCTTGAAAAACTCAAACTGTTACAGGAGTACCAAAAATGAGTCAGGAATTTTTAGCACGAATCTTAGAGCAGAAGGCGCGTGAGGTCGAGCAGATGGAGCTGGAGGAAGTCCAGCCCTTGCGCCAGACCTATCGCTTAGCAGAATTTTTGAAGAATCACCGTGACCGTTTGCAGGTAATCGCTGAGGTCAAGAAAGCTAGCCCTAGTCTGGGAGATATTAATCTCGATGTGGATATTGCGCAACAGGCCCAGACTTATGAAGTGAATGGTGCAGTGATGATTTCAGTTTTGACAGATGATATTTTCTTTAAAGGGCATTTGGATTATCTACGGGAGATTTCCAGTCAGGTAGAGATTCCGACGCTCAACAAGGATTTTATCATCGACGAAAAGCAAATTATCCGCGCTCGTAATGCAGGTGCGACAGTTATCTTGCTCATCGTGGCTGCCTTGTCAGAAGAACGCCTCAAGGAACTGTATGGCTACGCGACAGAGCTTGGTCTGGAAGTCTTGGTGGAAACCCACAATCTAGCTGAACTAGAAGTGGCCCACAGACTTGGAGCGGAGATTATTGGGGTTAATAACCGTAACTTGACCACCTTTGAAGTCGATTTGCAAACCAGTGTAGACTTGGCCCAGCACTTTGAGGAAGGTCGCTATTACATTTCTGAATCTGCTATTTTCACAGGGCAGGATGCGGAACGAGTAGCACCGTACTTTAACGGAATTTTGGTAGGGACAGCTCTTATGCAGGCAGAGGATGTGGCTCAAAGAATCAAGGAGTTGCAGATTGACAAAGGTTAAGATTTGTGGACTATCGACCAAAGAAGCGGTAGAGACAGCCGTATCAGCAGGGGCGGATTACATCGGTTTTGTCTTCGCACCTAGTAAAAGGCAGGTGACCTTGGAACAGGCTGCTGAGCTGGCAAAGCTCATTCCTGTCAACGTTAAAAAGGTTGGTGTATTTGTTTCACCAAGTCGAGCAGAACTGCTAAAAGCGATTGACAAAGTTAGCTTGGACTTGGTACAAGTTCATGGTCAGGTAGGGGATGATTTGTTTGAGGATTTACCTTATGCCAGCATTCAGGCGGTGCAGGTGGATAGAAATGGACATGTGCCCAATTCTCAGGCAGATTATCTACTCTTTGATGCTCCTGTGGCAGGAAGTGGTCAGACATTTGACTGGGGTCAACTGGATACGACAGAACTAGCCCAGCCCTTCTTCATCGCAGGTGGGCTAAATGAGGACAATGTAGCAAGAGCAATTCAGTATTTCTCTCCCTTTGCAGTAGATGTATCAAGTGGGGTAGAGACAAATGGACAAAAGGATCATGAAAAGATTAGAAGATTTATAGAGAGGGTTAAACATGGTATATCAAGAACCAAATAAAGATGGATTTTACGGGAAATTCGGTGGACGTTTTGTCCCAGAAACATTGATGACAGCAGTATTGGAATTAGAAGAGGCTTATCGTGAAAGTCAGGCAGACCCCAGTTTCCAAGAGGAATTAACCCAACTCTTACGCCAGTATGTAGGACGTGAAACTCCTCTTTACTACGCAAAAAACTTGACCCAGCATATCGGCGGAGCCAAGATTTATCTCAAGCGTGAAGACCTCAACCATACAGGGGCCCACAAGATTAACAATGCCTTGGGACA
>CAUVMH010000142.1:0-2842 GCA_963552835.1 uncultured Streptococcus sp.
ACTGTGCTAGAATATACTATATTAAATTAAGGAGATGCGCTTATGTTACTGAATTTCTTTTTCTTCTTTCTCATTTTTCTTCTTCTTTGTGGTCTATTGGCATTTAGCTCGCTTTATGTCGTGCGCCAGCAATCTGTTGCCATCATTGAGCGTTTTGGTCGTTACCACAAGACTAGTACAAGTGGGATGAATGTCCGTTTGCCTTTGGGAATTGACAAAATCGCTGCTCGTGTTCAGTTGCGTTTGCTACAAAGCGACATTATTGTTGAGACCAAGACTCAGGATAATGTCTTTGTGACCATGAATGTGGCGACCCAGTATCGGGTAAATGAACACAATGTCACAGATGCTTACTATAAACTCATGCGGCCAGAAGCGCAGATTAAGTCCTATATCGAAGATGCTCTGCGTTCCTCTGTTCCTAAGCTGACCTTGGACGAGCTCTTTGAAAAGAAAGATGAGATTGCCCTAGAAGTTCAAAAACAGGTAGCTGAAGAAATGTCGACTTATGGCTACATCATTGTCAAGACCTTGATTACCAAGGTTGAGCCAGATGCAGAAGTTAAACAATCTATGAACGAAATCAACGCGGCTCAACGCAAGCGCGTGGCAGCTCAGGAATTGGCAGAAGCAGATAAGATTAAAATTGTAACTGCTGCAGAAGCCGAGGCTGAGAAAGACCGTCTTCATGGAGTCGGTATTGCAGAGCAGCGGAAGGCAATCGTGGATGGTTTAGCAGACTCAATTAAGGAGCTCAAAGGCGCCAATGTTGAGTTAACAGAAGAACAGATTATGTCCATCCTCTTGACTAACCAGTATTTAGATACCTTGAATAATTTTGCAGATAAGCAAGGAAATAACACGATCTTCCTTCCAGCAAATCCTGATGGAGTGGAGAGTATTCGCACCCAGATCCTTTCAGCCCTCAAAGCTAAATAAATATAGAATATTCAGAATTATTTAATTTGTTTGTTTTGGTTTTTCTAAGTTGACAAACTGTATAAAAACCATTATATTAGTATTCGAAATAAGTTAGAGAGGAGTAAGAAATGGCTAAATCAAATTTTGAAAAAGTAGAGTCAGTCGTTGGATGGGTTCGTGACAAAAAAATTACAGGTTACCGTATTAGTAAAGAAACAAACGCGCGTGAAATGTCAATTATTGCTCTTGCTCAAGGACGTGCAAAAGTAAAGAATATTTCTTTTGAAACAGCTCTTGGCTTGATTGATTTCTACGATAAGAATCATGAAAAGTTTGAAGACTAATCTTCGGAAAGTGGGGGAACCCGCTTTTTTATTTTGCGAATAAAAAAACAAGGCGGATGTATCTTTTTCCGTCTTGTTTGTTTGCTTGGTTGTTTATTTCAAGAAGCGATGTAGGAATTCCTTGGTTCGTTCTTCTTTAGGATTGGTAAAGAATTCTTGTGGAGTGCCTTCTTCTGCGATGACGCCCTTATCCATAAAGATAACACGGCTGGAAACATCGCGGGCAAATTCCATTTCGTGGGTCACGACAATCATAGTCAGGCCTTCTTTAGCCAATTCCTTCATGATTTTCAGGACTTCGCCGACCATTTCTGGGTCAAGAGCTGAAGTTGGCTCATCGAAAAGGATAGCATCAGGGTTCATGGAAAGCGCACGTGCAATGGCAACCCGCTGCTTTTGTCCACCTGAGAGTTGTTTAGGCTTGGCTTGCCAGTAGAGCTCACCCATACCGACCTTTTCTAGATTTTCTTTGGCAATCTTTTCTGCTTCAGCACGCTCTCTTTTGAGCACGGTTGTCTGAGCTACTATAGTGTTTTCTAGGACATTGAGATTTTCAAAAAGATTGAAACTTTGGAACACCATGCCTAATTTTTCGCGGTAATGAGTCAGGTCGTAGTTTTCGTCTAAGACATTTTTTCCGCGGTAGAGAATTTCGCCAGCAGTAGGTGTTTCTAGAAGGTTGATGGAGCGGAGAAATGTTGATTTTCCGCTACCTGAACTTCCGATAATGGAGATAACCTCGCCCTTGTGGACAGTCAGAGAAATGTCTTTTAAGACTTGATTCTTCCCATAAGATTTTTTGAGATTTTTAATTTCTAAAATTGTTTCGGTCATTGTTTCAATTCTCCCGTCTGCATTTGGTTGGCACCTGTTGTGTAATGATCTGTGTCAAATTTCTGCTCGATGAAACGTAGGATTCGAGTGACGGTAAAGGTCAAGACAAAGTAAATAACTGCGATAATAGTGAAGGTTTGGAAATACTGATAAGTCTGAGTAGCAATGGTATTTCCTGAGAAGTAGAGCTCCACCACGGAGATCACATTCAGGACAGATGTATCCTTGATATTGATGACAAATTCATTCCCCGTCGCAGGTAGAATATTGCGGATCACCTGTGGCAGGACGACCTTGCGCATGGTTTGGCCGTGGGTCATTCCGAGTGCAGTAGCCGCTTCGAATTGTCCCTTGTCAACGGCAAAGATACCACCGCGGACAATTTCACTCATGTAAGCGCCAGTATTGATAGAAACGATGAAGATGGCTGCAGCTGTCCGGTCAATCGAAATGCCAAAAGCCTGAGCTGTTCCATAGTAGATAACCATGGATTGTACAATCATAGGTGTACCACGGAAGATTTCAATGTAAACATTGAGGAACCAACCGAATAGTTTTTGTAAGAAGGCTAAAGCCTTGTTTTTTGAAATGGGCGCTGTCCGATAGACCCCAATCAGCAAACCGATGAGGAGACCAGCGATTGTTCCTGTAATGGAAATGAGCAAGGTCAAACCAGCTCCGCGTAAGAACTGCGGCCAATTTTCCTTCCAAATCTTAAAAACTTTATTGAAGAATGTGTCTTC
>CAUVMH010000143.1:0-2827 GCA_963552835.1 uncultured Streptococcus sp.
TATTCTTTTGTATAGAGCATGAATTGGCGCATTTTTTCACCAAGAGGTGCTACCAATTCCCCCGTTGTTTCCTGGTTGATGAAATAGCCATCAAAGCCATAATACTTAGCGAGATCAACGAGTTTTCGAGCTATAGGGAAGGTGCCATCCTCATCTTGCTTCAAAGCCTCAGCAAACTTCTCTTGGTCGGCAATGCTGTTTGACCAGTTGAAGAAGAGGGTTCCATAAACAGGAACACCGTTACGGTGCCCTGCATCAATGACATCTGGAGTTGGGACTAGGCCTTCCCAGAAGACCATTGAATCCAAATATTGCCAGTAATCAAAGGCGTAGGCTTTGAATTCTTCTCCACCAACAGAAGCGTGGTCTTTAGCCTTTGAGTTCGTGTTTGCTAGCGCCTGAACTTTAGCTCTTCTGCTTGCTTTTTCGTTAACCAACTGACCTCTATGGCGCTTGGCGAGTTCAACTGAGGAACGATTGATGGGATCATCCTCACGCGCACCCGGTTCCCATTTCAACAAATCCTCCCAAGTATCAAACTTGATTTCTTTTGGTCGGAGACTCTTCTCTTCATTTTTAGGAACGTCTGCTAGAGTCGGTTTGTCGGCTTTCTTCTCAGCAACTTGAGGAGCTTCCTCTGATTTGACTTCTTCTTTTTCAGTTGGTTGAGCAGGTTTGTCAGCTTTATCCGTCGGAGCAGGCTTCGCTTCTTCTTTTTCATTAACTAAATCCGTTATTGCTGGAGTGTTTTCTGAAATGGGTTGCTCAGCTACTTTGTTCTCTGTTTCCTCTAATTGCTTTTCGATAGCTGCGGTGTCTGGATTAGTTGTTTCACTGGCACTTGTCGCTTGAGTGCTCGTATTAGTAGCTGTTTCAGGGGCAGAGACCTGTTCGGCAAGAGCTGGGCTTGCGAATAGAGCTGAACCAATCATCAAGGAACAAGCCCCGATTGACAGCTTTCGAATACTGTAACGGCAACGTTTTTCAAAAAATAGATCTTTCATCTTATCCTCCCAATATAATAAAAAGTAACTGTTCTCAGTGCACACCACCAGAACAGGATCATCTTCATTTTATCCTATATGAAAGCGATGTCAATCTATTTAATATAAAAACTATAACTAGGATAATAATCAGTAAAATTTGGACATAATCCTATAAATCATCTATCTTAAAGGGAAACTATCTCTCATTTTAAAAGAAAGTTCTTGTTTCTTATGGAAATTTCAGCTAAACACTTGTGAGATTTACTTTTATCCTTTAAAATAGAATAGGAGAAATTCCGTTATTATTTTTCGGAGGAAAAAGAAATGTCCATTAATTGGCAGGAAATTTTATTTCACTTTTTGGGAGGTCTAGGACTATTTTTATACAGTATCAAGACCATGGGAGACGGTTTGCAACAAGCTGCTGGAGATCGCCTTCGTTTTTACATTGACAAGTACACCAGCAACCCCTTCTTCGGTGTGCTGGTTGGTATCGGTATGACGGCGCTGATTCAATCAAGTTCTGGTGTTACAGTCATTACAGTGGGACTTGTCAGTGCAGGACTTTTGACCTTGCGTCAGGCTATCGGTATTGTCATGGGTGCCAATATTGGAACCACCGTTACTTCCTTTATCATCGGTTTTAAGCTAGGAGATTACGCCTTACCTATGCTCTTTATCGGAGCAGTTTGTCTCTTCTTCACCAAGAATCGCTCCATCAATAACATTGGACGGATTATCTTTGGTGTAGGAGGTATCTTCTTCGCTCTCAATCTTATGAGCGGTGCAATGGAACCCCTAAAAGACCTGCAAGTCTTTAGAGACTACATGGTTGAACTAAGTAAGAGTCCTATTCTAGGTGTCTTTGTCGGAACTGGACTGACCCTACTCATTCAGGCTTCATCCGCAACTATCGGTATCTTACAGAACCTGTACGCAAGTGGTTTGATTGACCTACAAGGTGCCCTACCGGTCTTGTTTGGTGATAATATCGGAACGACCATTACAGCCATCATTGCTTCTCTTGGAGCCAATATCGCTGCCAAACGTGTTGCTGGTGCCCACGTTGCCTTTAACGTGATTGGTACGGTTATCTGTATTGTCCTCCTTGTACCTTTCACTGGCTTGATTCAATGGTTTGAATCTGCACTCAATCTAGCTCCAGAAATGACCATTGCCTTTGCCCACGGAACCTTTAATATTACAAATACCATTATCCAGTTCCCATTCATCGGCGCCTTGGCTTACATTGTTACCAAGCTCATTCCTGGTGAAGATGAAGTTGTTAAATACGAGGCTCTCTACTTGGATGAACAACTCATCAAACAGGCGCCTTCTATCGCTCTAGGAAATGCCAAAAAAGAACTTCTTCACTTGGGGAACTATTCTGCAAAAGCTTTTGACCTTTCCTACGACTACATCGTCAATCTAGATGAAAAACTAGCTGAGAAAGGCCATAAGACTGAAGAAGCAATTAACACAATTGACGAAAAACTCACTCGTTACCTGATTAGCCTTTCAAGCGAATCCTTGAGTCAAAAGGAAAGTGAAATTTTAACCAATATTCTTGACTCATCACGTGATTTGGAACGGATTGGAGACCACGCAGAAGGGTTAATCAACCTAACAGACTATCTCCAACGCAAGAATGTTCAGTTCTCTGAGGCCGCTTTGGAAGAGCTAGCTGCGATTTATCACGCTACCACTGAGTTCATCAAAGATGCCCTTGATAGTGTGGAAAACAATGATATTGAAAAAGCTCAAAGGCTGATTGAACGTCATAAAGAAATCAACAATATGGAACGCGTTCTCAGAAAGACCCACATCAAACGCCTTAACAA
>CAUVMH010000144.1:0-2784 GCA_963552835.1 uncultured Streptococcus sp.
TTAATGATCGCGACTAGAAGAAATAAATTTGATTTTGAAGAAATCGCCACGCTTGTAGGTTTCGCTGTACTCTAGGATTTGTCCGGTATTTTCCAGTTTTGTGATCTTGACTTGATGCACAGTTGGGAAGTTTGGATCAATTTCTAAGGTTTTGGCAATGTCTTTTGGCGTTGGAAAGACGATTTCGTTGGTTTCTTCGAAATACTCATCATTCATGTGGATGTGATAATCCGTCTTGAAGCGATTGTAGATCGAGCTGTAGTAGTCCAAATCTGGATAGTTTGGATTGATGTACTGCTCAGGAATGTAGGTTTGGTGATAGATATAGACTTTATCGCCTGTCCTTCTGATACGGTCAATCTTGTAGTAGAACTGGGATGGAGTTAGTTCTAGTTTTTCCAAGATTCTCAATTCATTTCCACGTTCGATGGACAGAACAGTCACCTTATCCTTTTGGATAGGGAAAGTTTCGATATCAGAGAATTCCACACGCTTGTGTTTTCTTGCGCGTGAAACAAACGTTCCCTTCCCTTGCTGACGGATGATGTAGCCATCATTCGCAAGTTCGTTCAAAGCGCGGACAACGGTGATGGAACTGACGTTGAACATCTTGATTAACTCAGCTTCTGTGTAGAATCTATCACCGTTTTCAAAGTTACCAGAAATGATTTGTTGTTTCAAGTCATCTTTGATTTGTTGATATTTAGGAATAGCCATTGTGCTCACCTCTCTTTTTTTATCCCTCTCTATATTGATTTTAACATATTTTTTAAAAAAATGTTGACATTTATGCAAAAGTTTATTATATTAATATTAACAAGAAATGAAAGCGTTTTAAATCTAGGAGGAATGGGGAGATGAAGAGATTTGAAATAGGCTCTTCTTTCTACTTGGATGGTCAGGAGTTTAAGATTTTATCAGGAGCGATTCACTATTTTCGGATTCAGCCGGAAGACTGGTATCACTCGCTTTACAATCTTAAAGCCCTAGGCTTCAATACAGTTGAGACCTATGTTCCTTGGAACATGCACGAGCCAAAGAAAGGCCAGTTTGACTTTCAGGGGATTTTAGATATTGAGAAGTTTCTTCAGATTGCTCAAGATTTAGGCTTATATGCCATCGTTCGCCCTTCGCCCTTTATCTGTGCGGAGTGGGAATTTGGCGGTATGCCAGCCTGGCTTTTGACTGAGGATATGAGAATCCGTTCTTCTGATGCTTCCTATCTTCAGGCTGTTGCAGACTACTATGATGAGTTGCTTCCTCGCTTGGTTCCAAGGCTCTTGGACAAGGGTGGGAATATCCTCATGATGCAAGTGGAAAATGAATATGGCTCTTACGGGGAGGATAAAGACTACCTGAGAGCGATTCGGCAGATGATGTTGGATCGAGGTCTTGATTGCCCGCTCTTTACATCGGATGGTCCTTGGCGGGCGACGCTGAAAGCTGGCACGCTGATTGAGGAAGATTTATTTGTTACAGGAAATTTCGGCTCCAAGGCAGATTATAATTTTGCCCAGATGCAGGAATTCTTTGATGAGCATGGCAAAAAATGGCCGCTCATGTGTATGGAGTTTTGGGATGGTTGGTTCAATCGTTGGAAAGAACCAATTATCAAAAGGGATCCTGAGGAATTGGCTCAAGCTGTCCATGAAGTTCTGAAACAAGGCTCTATCAACCTCTATATGTTTCATGGCGGTACCAATTTTGGCTTCATGAATGGCTGCTCGGCCAGAGGTGTGACGGATTTACCACAGGTGACCTCATATGATTACGATGCCCTGCTCGATGAACAGGGAAATCCAACTCCGAAATATTTTGCAGTGCAAAAAATGATGGAAACCTACTATCCTGAGTACCCACAAATGAGACCGCTCACAAAAGAATCTTTTGAACTGAGAGATATTGCTTTGAGTGAGAGGGTGAGTTTGTTTGAGACATTAGCTGATTTGGCCCAGCCAGTGGAGAGTCTCTATCCTGTCAAAATGGAGGATTTGGGACAGAGCTATGGCTACTTGCTTTACCGTACCGAAGCCAGCTGGGATGCGGATGAGGAAAAAATTCGGGTGATTGACGGGCGAGACCGGATGCAGCTTTTTGTGGACGGCAAGCTTATGGCAACCCAGTACCAAGCAGAGATTGGTCAAGATATCTTTGTTGCTGGAGAAAAGAAAACCACCCACCGTATTGACGTCCTGATGGAAAACATGGGGCGGGTCAACTACGGGCATAAGTTCTTGGCAGATACCCAGCGAAAAGGGATTCGGACGGGTGTTTGCAAGGATTTGCACTTCTTGCTGAATTGGCAGCAGTATCCACTTTCTTTTGAAAACACAGAAAACATTGATTTTTCAAAAGGATGGCAGCCTAAGCAACCAGCTTTCTACGCTTTTGACTTCGAAATGAAAGCGCTTAAGGATACCTATTTAGACTTGTCTGGTTTTGGAAAGGGTCTTGCCTTTGTAAATGGCGTCAACATAGGCCGTTTCTGGAATGTCGGACCAACCTTATCGCTTTATATTCCGCATAGCCTTCTGAAAGAAGGACATAACCGAATCATCATTTTTGAAACGGAAGGGGAATATGAAGAATCAATTAACTTAGTTAACCAACCTACATTTAAAACAATAAAGGGGGAAAATTTATGACAATAGTAGGTGCACGTATCGATGGACGTTTGATCCATGGACAGGTAGCCAATCTCTGGACTACCAAGCTCAACATTTCACGCATTATGGTGATTGACGATGAGGTAGCTGAAAATGCTATCGAAAAGAGCGGACTTAA
>CAUVMH010000145.1:0-2745 GCA_963552835.1 uncultured Streptococcus sp.
ATTAAAGATAAGAATCATCTAACAGTCATCTCCATTACCCACGATTTGGACGAGATTTCGCTGAGTGACCGTGTCCTTGTTATGAAAAATGGTCAAGTTGAGTCAACTGCTACACCAAGAGAACTCTTTTCAAGACCTGATTTGGAAGACTTAGGCTTGGATCAACCCTTTGTCAACCGGGTCAAAGCTGCCATGATTCAAACTGGGTTAATTCTGCCAGAAACCTATTTAACCGAAAAAGAATTGCAGGAACAATTATGGGAATTACTCTAAATAAAGTCAGTTATACCTATCAGGCTGGAACTCCATTTGAGGGTCCAGCGCTTTTTGAAGTTGATTTGGAAATCAAAGATGGCAGCTATACGGCTTTGATTGGACACACTGGCAGCGGAAAATCAACCATTTTACAGCTCTTGAATGGCTTGCTGACTCCTAGCGAAGGCAGTGTGCAAGTCAATCATGTCACCATCACTTCAAATTCTGTCAACAAGGACATTAAACAAGTTCGTAAACAGGTTGGTTTGGTGTTTCAATTTGCTGAAAGTCAGGTTTTTGATGAGACTGTTCTGAAAGACGTGGCCTTTGGTCCGCAAAATTTTGGTGTTTCTAAAGAAGAAGCCGAGGCTTTAGCACGTGAAAAATTAAGCCTTGTCGGCATTTCTGAAGAATTGTTTGGCCGCAGTCCTTTTGAACTTTCTGGCGGGCAGATGAGAAGGGTCGCCATTGCCGGAATCCTAGCAATGGAACCTGACATCTTGGTGTTGGATGAACCAACGGCCGGACTTGATCCAGCAGGACGAAAGGAATTGATGAGCCTCTTTAAAAAACTGCATCAAGCTGGAATGACCATTGTTCTTGTAACCCATTTAATGGATGATGTTGCTGATTTTGCTGATACAGTCTATGTACTGGAGAAGGGCCGCGTCGTCAAAAGCGGTCAGCCTGCTCTGGTTTTTCAAGATGTCGAGTTTATGGAAAAGATTCAGCTAGGAGTGCCTAAAATCACGAAATTTTCCCAAGAATTGGCTGAAAAAGGAATGAAATTTTCTCATTATCCAATTACAATTGAGGAATTTAAGGAGATGCTGCATGGATAAATTGATTTTAGGACGGTATATCCCAGGAAATTCGGTCATCCATCGATTGGATCCGCGCAGTAAATTAGTGGCCATGTTCTTCTTTATCTTATTAATTTTCTGGGCCAACAATCTCATCACTAATTTGCTGCTATTTGTTTTCGTTTTTACTCTGATTTTTCTCTCAAAAGTTCCTTTGACCTTCTTTCTAAAGGGCATTCAATCAATGGTGTTCATTATTGCCTTTACCACCCTCTTCCAGCTCTTTCTGACGGGGGGAGGCAAGGTACTTTTCCAGTTTGGTTTCATTAAAATTACGGAATTTGGTCTTTCTCAAGCGGGGATTATCTTTAGCCGTTTTGTTTTGATTATTTTCTTTTCAACTCTGTTGACCTTAACCACAACACCACTCAGCCTTTCAGATGCGGTAGAAGCTCTACTAAAACCACTCAAAGTCTTTAAAGTCCCTACGCATGAAATTGGTCTCATGCTCTCTATGAGCCTGCGTTTCGTACCAACTTTAATGGATGACACTACGAGAATTATGAACGCTCAGAGGGCTCGAGGAGTTGATTTTGGCGAAGGAACGATTGTTCAAAAGGTTAAATCAATCATTCCAATCTTAATTCCCTTATTTGCTTCTAGTTTCAAACGGGCAGACGCCTTAGCTATCGCAATGGAAGCGCGTGGCTATAGTGGTGGTGAAGGAAGAAGCCGCTATCGACAACTTTCTTGGAAAATGATTGATAATCTTGCTCTTCTCTCTATTTTCCTGATCGGTATCTTACTCTTTATCTTTAAAAAATAAAGAATAGTATAAGTTTGATAGCAATATTTTTGTTAAAGATCTAATGAAATACACTAAAAATCCTTTTAAAATAATATTTTTATGTGTAAATCTCAATATTTTTGTAATATTCGTGCTTAAAATGTAATCTTTTAGTAATATTTAATGTGTATGATAGTATTATAACTAAAGGAGAAAACTTTTAAAATGAGTATGAAAGTGAAAAAATTGACTCTAGCAGGAACGATTGCTACAGCAACACTATTTGCATCAACTATTGTTGCTAGTGCTGAATCTTATACAGTAAAAGCTGGAGATACCCTATCAGAAATCGCTGAAAGTAAAAAAACAACTGTTGAACGTTTGGTAGAATTAAACAAAATTTCAAATCCAGATTTTATCATGACTGGACAAGTTTTGGAATTAGGTGATTTGAAAGATGTTGCAAAACAAACAACATCAGCACCTGCTGTCTCACCAGCGACACCAGCAGTCCCAGCTCCAGTAACTCCAGCTGCCCCAGTAGCTACGGAAACTCCAGTAACGACAGAAACTCCTGCAGTTGCTGCAACTTCAGACTACTCTGCCTATTCATCAGACGTCGTACTCGCAAATGGTAATACTCCAGGTGCTGTAGGTTCTTACGCAGCTGCTCGTATGGCTGAAATGACAGGAGTGTCTGCATCTACATGGGAAAATATTATTGCTCGCGAATCTAACGGACAAGTCGATGCCTACAACCCATCAGGAGCAAGTGGTCTTTTCCAAACAATGCCAGGTTGGGGATCTACTGCAACTGTTGAAGATCAAATTCAAGCAGCTTACCGTGCTTACAGTGCACAAGGACTATCTGCTTGGGCTTACTAAAATAATAAAAAAATG
>CAUVMH010000146.1:0-2624 GCA_963552835.1 uncultured Streptococcus sp.
AAGCAAGCCGATTTCATTGCCATTCAGCCTAAGGGACGACTTCACCTCTATCCTTTGGAAAATATGCTGTCGCACCTAGTATATGCAGTCAAAGGCAGCGATGTTCAGGATGTCTATATTGCAGGGCAGCAGGTTGTCCGAGATAGCAAAGTGCTGACCGTTGATCTAGAATCGTTCCGTTAAAAAGAAAAGCTGAGTTTGTCTCGGCTTTTATGCTAGTCTGGAGAGCTCTTTTCAATTTTTGCTGGCTAATAGTTTCTTTGTCAAAGAAAAACTCTGGGTTACCCCAGAGTTAGTAATAGTTTTAAGCTTTCTTTGATTTAGAAATATAGAATAATTGTAGAACGATACCAAGGAGTGCCGTGCCAATAACGATGTAGAAGGCCATTGAATAGTCTCCCTTGTTTGCTTGAGCAAGTCGAGCTCCTAACTGTGGTCCGGCAATAGCTGCAACACCATAGGCCGTGAACATCCAGCCGTAGTTTGTGCCGACATTGGCCACGCCCCAATTTTCGGCTGTAATACCTGGGAAAGATCCAAGGAAGCCACCGAAGGACAGGGCGACAAGCATGACGCCTAAGATTGCAAGGATGCTTCCCTCCCCTTTAAAGAGGGCGGTCAGTGCTAAGCCACCAGCAACAGCGCCAAACATGGCGATTACAGTAGGGTAACGGCCGATTTTGTCCGATACGGCTCCCCAGAAGATTCGTCCAAAAGTATTGGCAATAGAAACCAGCATAACGAATAGAGTGGCTTCTCCAACTAGTTTATATTGGTCGGAGATAGACGCTGCTGAGCCGATAATCATCATACCACCAGTAGCACCTAAAATGTAGATGAGCCACAGCAACCAGAAGTTGCCTTCGCGCAGCATTTCTTTGTGAGTTTTGCCTGCCGGTGCAGAACTTCCTGCTACTGGAGCAGCTGCTGGAGCTTTTTCCATGACAAGAGAAGAGCAGCAGATAACGACAAGTAGGGTAATTCCCAGAACTTTAAATGTAGAATAAACGCCCATTGAAGCGATGAGAGTTTTGGCAAGTGGTCCGATGATTAGTGGTCCAAGTCCAAAGCCAGCAGCAGTTAAACCACCCGCGAGCCCTTTTTTATCAGGGAACCATTTGGTAGCGACAGAAGTTGAAGCGCCATAGGCTGAACCGATACCGAGACCAAGGACAACCCCGTAGGTCAAGTAGAGTACAGGAAGAGAAGTTGCAAATCCTGTAGCAAACATACCCGCACCAAAGAGAATGCCTCCTAGAAAGACAAATTTCTTAGGGCCTAATGAATCGACTTTAGGTCCGAAAAGAATCATGCCGATTGGCACCATTGCAAAAGAGATACTGAAGGCTAGAGAGGTTTGAGCTTGCACCCATCCTTGGCTAGCATTGGCTTCCAGCAGCGCTTTTTGAAAAACAGACCAGGCGTATCCAGCACCTAAAGAAAGGTTGGTTAAGATAGCTGCTGCTAAAATGAACCAGCGATTTGGTGTTTTTTTCATAATGATATCCTCATTTATATATTTTTTCTAAAAAGTGATAGAAAACCAGCCGTATCCAAATGTTCTTCGGCATCTTTTCTGCACAGCAGATAGAATAGCAGAAGTTTGGTTACAGAATTTCTTACGATAAAACCGATATATCAAAATTAAGCGCTTACATATTTGTTAACATCTCTATCATATCGTGCTTTGAGGCAAAAATCTACTTAATTAAAATGAATAGGTCTATTAGGCAGATTAATATTTTTCCTTATTTACAATCATTCTTAATAGAAAATCTATGTTTGTCATGATATAATGGAAATAAGCTAGAAATGAATGTAGATGGAGTATAGAGAAGATGCATGAAGAGTATGAAAAGAATTACCATGAAGTAATTGAACATCTAAGGCTGAAAGGTGTTCGAATCACAGAGACGAGAAAGGCTGTGATTGCTTTTATCATCAGCAGTCATGACCATCCTAGTGCAGAGATGATTTACCAAGCCCTCTTGCCTGAATTTCCCAATATGAGCTTGGCGACTGTTTATAACAACCTAAAAGTGTTGATTGATGAAGGCTTTGTATCTGAGCTCAAAGTCCGAAATGACACGACGACCTATTATGATTTTATGGGGCATCAGCACCTCAATGTCATTTGTGAAAAATGTGGTCGAATTGCAGATATGGACTTGGATTTGCCAGACGTTCAGCAGGAAGCAGCAGAGCAGACTGGCTATCAAATCACCAAGAGTCAGATGGTCGTTTATGGCATTTGTCCAGAGTGCGCCCAGCAAGAACAAGTGGCTAGCTAGAAGTCTTGAGTGGAGAATTGATTTTCTTAAAAGTCCGAGTAAGTGGAAAATTTCACAAATATCTCACTGAGACTAGATTTTTGAGAGAAAATTTTGTAAAATAGAATAGATAAACGGGGCAAACCCCGGAAAATAAAAGGAGAATCCATCTAATGGTAAAATTGGTTTTTGCTCGCCATGGTGAGTCTGAATGGAATAAAGCTAACCTCTTCACTGGTTGGGCTGATGTAGATCTTTCTGAAAAAGGTACACAACAAGCAATCGACGCTGGTAAATTAATCAAAGAAGCTGGTATCGAATTTGACCAAGCTTACACTTCAGTATTGAAACGTG
>CAUVMH010000147.1:0-2621 GCA_963552835.1 uncultured Streptococcus sp.
GCCAAGACACGTTTACCTGATGGTAGGTTGGTATCATAGTAGACCTTCACACCTGAAACTTGCAAGAAGCCACCACTTGGTTCTAGCAATGGTTGTCAGTTCTCATCCAAGACCTTCTTGCCATCCTTATCGACCTGCAAGATAGATCCGAGTGACTTTTCAAACATATCCAAGACTTGTTGCCCAGTCACTTGGATTTGTGAGATGGTATTTCCAAATGGAAGAACGGCAATGACATTGCCTTTCGTAATCGGTTTGCCTTTTGCAATAGTTTCACGCAAGCCACCACCATTTGTCACAGCGATGTCAGTCGGATGGCTAAATCCTGTCTGACCATACTGATAGAGAGAATCTGCTACAACGTTTCCGAGGTTGGTTTCACGAACCCGAACGTTTTCACGATCTCCATTGAGTTCTACAGGGCTGTTTGAAACGACTTCAACAGCATTTTTAGCATCGTATTTTTGTTTAATATCTTTGACTAGTTTTTCAACTGTTGGATTAGCTGGTAATTTTTTAGCATCAGCAGCCGGAATCTGAGTTGGATTGCCCAAAAGCTGACGTGATTTGTAGGTGATTTTCCCTACATTATGAAGGTAGCTTCCTGTCTGGTTATAGGTAACATTGTCTCCATAAGTCGTTGATTCTACTGTATGAGAGTGACCGTCGATTACTGTTACGCGTTTCCCTTTCAAACGAGGATTTTTAGACAAGGCTTCTGCCAAAGTTGAACCACGCCATTCGACTGGGGTTGTGGTATCCACACCCAAGTGAGCGAGTACGACATAGTGTTTGTAGTCCTTACCTTCTGCACGAGCCTTGGCTTGAACTTCTTCGATGACCTTATTGACTTCAGAGATTGGATCTGTAAAAGTTACCCCTTTAATGTTTTTAGGGTGGGTTTTTGTAGCAGTTTCAGGTGTTGTCACGCCGATTACAACAAATTCATCACCTTCCACAGTCTTATCTTTATCAACGATTGTAGAAGCTTCAAAAAGACGAGCTCCATTGACATAGGTATTTGAGCTAAGTAATGGGAATTTCAAGATTTCCTTATATTTCTTAGCTTCGTCCAAACCAAAGTCAAACTCATGGTTTCCTACTGCCATGGCATCATACTGCATCTGATTGAGAATTTCAGCACGCGCTTCACCCTTCGTAGAGTTGGAAATCGGTAAACCTTGGAAAGCGTCTCCCGCATCTACGACGAGAGTCGTTTGATTTGATTTCGCGCGTTCCTGCTCGATGACAGTCGCTAACTTGGCATCTCCAATAACTCCCTTTTCCTCTACAATACGACCATGGACATCATTGGTGTGTAAGATAACGGTGTCCTTTTCTTCGCTTTTAGGAGATTCAGCAGGAGCTGACGGAGCTTCTGCAGGTGCAACCGCTTCTGAAGTTGCCGAAGTTTCCGGTACCGCAGGGCTCTCAACAGGAGCTGGAGTCGCCGACGTAGCTGGAGTCGCTACAACAGCTGAACTTTCTGCAGGAGTTGTTGCTTCTTCAGCATAGACTTGTCCAGCTAAGAAGGCTGGAGCTAACAGGGCTGTCGACAAGACAGGTAACAAAGAACGTTTGTTCATTTTAAAATCCTTTTCTTTTCGTTTTTCATTTATATTATACGATATTTCTAGAAAATTTGAAACCTTTGACTTATTTTCATCTAAAACATTCGCTATTTAAACAAAAAAGCTTGGGTTCAAATCCCAAACTTTTAGCTCATTTTATTGGAAATCTTTGATCTTCCCATCATAGGTCGCCCAGTCCTTGCTAAAGAAGCGGTCATTCATCTTGTAGTCTGGAGCTGGTTTCGGATCCGTCAAGAAAGGATTGACAACCTTATCAAAAGCCAGCCAACCCAACCATCCTAGATGAATGGTATCCTTAACAAAATATGGATCCCCTCCATTTTTTGAAAAATCAGCAATATTGGTAAAACCCTGACTTTCTAATTGGTAACGAATTTTCTCCACTGCATGCTGGTACATCTCTTCGCTGAGCCCTGTGTACTCCATCCACTTCTTGTTAACCGGCTGAATGACAAAGAGCACATTGACATTCGACTTAGCAAATTGATTGAGGACCAGCTGCAAATCATTGTATTCAGAGGACTTGAGGAAGTTGTAATTTTTTTGATACCCTTCCCATTTTTTTAAATCCTTTTTAACCTCTCTCGTATAGAAATGATTTTCCATCCCCATATCGTTATTGGTCGTATTTGCCTCTGCGTCCTTACGAACAATTTTTTCTAACTCATCATAAGAAAATTGATCTGGAAGATCTTTTAAATAGTTCTCCACGTGTTCCTTGTACTTGAGTTTTCCTCGAATGGAGAATTGTCCAAAGAGAGCGGATTGCTTTTCATTGAATCGCGCAAAAATATCAATAGCAACCCGATCAACCTCTGATAATTCTTCACCCTTTGACAGTTTTTGAACAATGCCTTTTAATGCAACATTAGGATTCTGCTTTAACAATCGAATAGCCGCATGCTTTGCAGCAATATCACCAGACTGATTTTCCAGAAAAGCTGTCAACTGGTCACTGTTAAAAAATCTCTGAAACGCTGCGGGTTCATAATCTGTCTCCGTAAACCACTGAGGCGAAATCACAAATAC
>CAUVMH010000148.1:0-2609 GCA_963552835.1 uncultured Streptococcus sp.
TGATTCATATTATTATTGTAACACGAAACCAACAAAGAAAAAAGTAGCAACAAGGTCAAAATTAAGATAACCGTGCTGCTACTCTATCTTAACGATTAAATAGACGTGAACGTCCTGAAGAGCCACTCTGAGTATTTCCACTCGAACTTGTTGTTCCCGAACCGCTACTTGAGCTTGGAGGAGTTACTGCAGGAATGCTTCCTAGAATATTCTTCCAAGCATTCTGATAATCTGCATCGCTTCCTCCAATAGCGAAGCGGTAGGCAGTTACTGGCGCCCCTTCTTTAGTAGCCCAGTAACTTGTTACGGTAGAACCGGAAACGTTAACTTCTTTGCCATTAATTGAAACCTTGCCCGGCTTCTCCCCTGTCGACTTGAGAACTTGTGACTTGGTCACACTTGAGTCAAGATTAAAGCGCTCATTCCCCCAAATGCCAGGTTTTGCTTGTTGAATAGCATTAACCAAGTGGGCCATATAGTTGGCATTGCGGTAGTGGCCCGCCCCTTTGGCTAGCGGGCGGTTGTCATCGTGACCTAGCCAGCCACCCAAGGTCAAGCGAGGCGTAGAAAGCATAAGCCACATATTTTCATCTTCATTGGTTGTACCAGTTTTTCCAATCCAGTCGGCGCTAGCGAGGCTTGGATTGATGGTAGCCAAGTCTGTCTGGAAACTTGAGGTAATCCGAGATGAAATAACATCGCGAAGCAAACTTTGCATGATGGTCGCTGTCGCTTTTGAGTAAACTTGGACAGGTTTATCCTTGTGCTCGTATACCACTCGACCATCTGTTGACTCGATCTTCGCAATCATATGTTTTTTATGGTAAACTCCGTTGTTGGCCAGAGTCTGATATCCGTTAGTATGCTGAGCAACTGTAACATCAATTCCTCCGCCCATCGGTAAACTCTCAATACCATATTCTGGGATTTCGTAACCCATTTTTTCCATATAGCCTTTAACATCAACACCCTTCTCTCGAAGTGTACGATAAGTCCAGTAGGCTGGGATATTCCATGAGTAGTTAAGGGCCTCCCCTAACGTCATCATCCCTGTACCAGGGCTATTGACATACATGATAGGATTGCCGTTTGAAAAGTTGGTCGGATAGTTTGATAAGATACTTGCACTTCCCATCAGACCTTGGTCGATGGCAATACTGTAAGCCAATATCGGCTTAGTAGTCGAAGCAGGAGAACGTTTTGTGTCGATAGCGTGGTTATTCTGATTTTTTTGATAATTGCGACCACCGACAAATCCAAGAATAGCTCCTGTTTGGTTGTCCATGAGGACATTCCCCACCTCAGGCTGTCCTGTCGAATCATCTAGCAGATAGCCGTAGGTTGCCACCGCATTTTGCATCGCAGCATGAATATTTTTATTGATAGTCGTCGTAATCTTATATCCACCATTTTCAATTTCCTTAGTCGCCAAATCACGATAAGCTTTCTGGATGGATTCATTCTTTTGCTCTTGTACAGAAACATTATCTCTCTGAATCAGATAGTCATACATCCGATCAGTAGCTTCTGCCAAGGTTGCGAAGTAGAGATAGTCACGCGAAGTACCACTGACACTACCAGATGGTAAGAAGTCTTTCTTAAAGTCATAATCTTTGTACTTATCGTAATCTTCCTGACTTAGAGCCCCTGTCCGGTACATATTATAGAGAACATCTCTAGCCCGTTTGACCCCCAGAGCCAAATCCTCCTCGCTCTTCATACTACCGTCAGATTCATAAGGGGAGTAACTAATTGGACTCTGTGGCAATCCTGCGATAAAGGCTGCTTGAGGGACCGTCAGATCCGAAGCCTTAACCCCAAAGATCCCTTCTGCAGCCTGCTGGGCACCTGCAATATTCTGACCTTTGTGATTGCGACCAAACGGAGCTATGTTGAGGTAGGTTGTTAAAATCTCATCCTTACCCATGGCCCGTTCTAAAGCCAAGGCATCAATAATTTCTTTGGCCTTACGAGCTAGAGTGGGAGCGTCCCCCACCACTTGTTGCTTGATGACCTGCTGGGTCAAGGTTGAACCACCACTGGACGACCCTAGACCGACAAAGGTTCCCAAGGTCGCACGAATAACGGCCTTAGGCACGACTCCCTTGTGCTCGTTGAAATTCTCGTCCTCTGTCGCAATGATAGCCTTTTTAAGATTATCCGAAATAGCACCTGAAGCGACTGAAGTGCGCAATAAATCTCCCTCAATCGAAGCAATGGTACTGCCGTCAGCATAGGTGATTTCTGAGATGGAGGCAATGTCCTTCACTTGTTTGACCAATTCCTCTGTTTGAGGCACCTTGGCCTTGTCAAATAGAGCAACCCCATAACCCATGGCCACACCCGCTCCCAAAAGACCTCCGATAAAGGCTAGGATAAAAAGAGTGTTGAAAGTCACTTTAAAAGCACTCAAAATCTTAGCGAAAATAGTCCCCACCCTTTTGACTCTGTCAGAAGAGGCTACTTTCTTATCAGTCTTTTTACTTGCTTGCTTTTTCTTCCATTTAGCAGTTAGCTGCTGGAAAAAATGCTGCATTTTTGTTTTTAATTCATCAATTCTTTCTTTCATGAATGTCCTCGCTTTCTCTATTATACCATAAAAGGGAAAC
>CAUVMH010000149.1:0-2507 GCA_963552835.1 uncultured Streptococcus sp.
CACTATGACCACGTTCACGTATCAATGAATTAAGAATAATAAGAAGCTATACATTTAAAAGTGTAGCTTCTTTTTGTGTAAAATAGTGTTGATAAGTGAAATAAAATCTAAAACATGCTAAAATGTAAGCGGATACAAAACTATACTAACGCTTTTAAGCATAGAGAGAAAGGATGAAGTGAATGACAAATCGATTAAAAACTCCATTTGAGAAAACAAGAGATGATTTTGAAGAGGAATTTTGTGGTGAAATTGTCGAATTCTTGATTTTTACCCTCCAAAATGTAACTGGGGCCGCTTCTTTAAAAGATGGTTGTAAAATGCCGTCCGTTCATTTTAAAGCTAGTGTCAATGTTGCAACCCAGGAATTCTCTGAACGTGAGGGACGTTTGGAATGGGTATTAACTCCTGAGGAATTTGAAGAAAAGAGATGGGGCTTTAGTTTTGAACCCTACAAAATTCATCATATCAAATGTCAAAAACGCCCCTTCATGGAGTTAGAGCCATATATGTCAGAAGTAGCTAATAACTGCTACCACTTGCTGGAATACCTAGATGACCAATCCTCAGACTCTAGGTTAGAGACCTTGATTGAAACCTATCAAAAACCGGTCATCATTCAAGACGATATTGGTGAATTCACCTTAAACAGAGCCTATTCTTGGTTTGAAGGATTTATCACTTACGAGGGTGGTAAGATTCATGCTATCTTTGCTGCGAGTGCAGATGAAAGTCTCCCTCCAAGTTCTTTTGATGATCTAAAGAAATTTATGGGAACTTTCCAAGTTCAAGATACTCGGATTAAAGACTATATTGTCAAAGAACTGTGGGAAACAGCTCAAGACTGGATAGATTCAGATGAAAATGATGTGGAGTTAACAGAAGAGTATTTTACCAACTCTCTTTCCTTGAGTGAACTATCAATCAACGAAGACGGGGAATTGACCCTCTACTATGATGATAGCGAGGAAATTTTTGCAGGCCATGCCATCGAAGTTGTCATTGATAAAGAGGGAGAAATCCTTCGAGCAGATTTGGTAGGTTAGTGCTGGATTTTATCTAGAATATAGAAATAACAGCCTTTTGGGATTGAAACCAAGAGGCTATTTTTCGTGAGTAAGCAAAATAGTTGCGTTTTTAATCTTTCTGTAATATACTTGATAACTCAATAGTTGATAAATCAAGTGTACGCAAGGAGGTAGAAATGAAAAAAATTAACGACTTACTGTACCAGCTCCATTTAACAGATCAGATGATCACTCAACTTTTTGAGAAACAATTGGGAATTAGTTTGACCCGCTATCAAATCTTGCAGTTTTTACTGCAGCAGTCACCCTGCAACCAGATTGCCGTTCAGGAGAAGTTGCAAATCGACCAGGCGGCCTTGACCCGTCATTTTAAGATACTAGAGTCAGAGGGCTATGTCAGTCGCAAGCGTAATCCGGCCAATCAGCGAGAAGTCTTAGTTGAATTAACCCAAGAAGCCAAGAATCAACTCTTAGTCAGTCCGCCTAAACATCATTTGCGAGTGAAGGAACAGATGGAGAGCATCTTATCGACAGCCGAGCAGAAAGAGCTAACAACTTTACTGACGAAACTAGTGTCAGGTCTAGAAAAAATAGAATTTTAAGGAGAAAACGATGTCAATCATTACTACTATTTTAGCAACTATCGTTGCCTTGGAGCATTTTTACATTTTTTATTTGGAAAGTGTGGCTACGCAATCAGACACTACTAGTCGAGTGTTTAATGTGGATAAGGAAGAACTGGCTCGTCCTTCAGTGAGTTCATTATTTAAAAATCAAGGAATTTATAATGCTTTGATAGGTGCCTTTCTCTTGTACGGGATTTATTTCTCGCAAAGTTTGGAAATTGTGACCATCTTTGTTTTATTTGTGCTTGGTGCAGCGACCTACGGTTCTCTAACTGCAGACAAGAAGATTATTCTGAAGCAAGGTGGACCCGCTATTTTGACTTTGCTGAGTATTTTGCTTTTGAAATAAGAAACCCAGCGTCTTTCAGGACGCTGGGTTTTGTAGGTTCTTATCCATTTCGACGTTTACGGGCTAGGAGGGCTCGGTAAAAGAAGATGTGATTGTTTTGGATATAGGGAAGGATTGAAAAACTAGCAATTCCAAAAGTAATCCAATTGAGGAAGTGCCAAGGAAGTAGTTGTAAGTCGAGGACAAAGCGCTGGAATTTGTAACCTTTCATCAAAAAACGACTGGTTTTCAGGATTTGACTGGGTTTAGCCTGCCCTAAATCTAGAGTATCGCAGAGGAGGAATTCTACCTGTGAGTAGGCGTAATGTTGCGGGATATAGAGGATATTGCCCACAATCATCAAGATGAGGCTCGCGAAAAAGTAGAGCCCAAAGGTCAGAAGGAACTGCTCCGTTTCAATGGATGAGAGGTCTAGTTTTGGAAATTCTGGATGTAGGGCAACAAATCTACGAGCCAAGAGATTGCTATAAAAGAGAAAATAAACGCCTACTAAGTTTGGAATGC